>CALBXV010000616.1 GCA_937890045.1 uncultured archaeon | reverse complement strand
CTCTTTATCCAATCTTTGATCGGCAGTCAGTTCGGGACGAGGCCCTCGTCTAGCAACATCAGACCATGCTATCTGGTCTGGCGTTCTTTGCATAGCAAGAAGCCTGTCTCTCTCAGCTTTCTGTTCTGCTAATTTTTTCCTTAGCTGCGTAGTTATTCTTCTTTTGTTAAACGCGCTAGTCTCTTCAATAGGCTGAGCTAGCTGAGCTTCAGTCTTAGCAATAGCATCATCTAGTTGTGCTATTTGTTCGTCTAACTGTGTGAAAAACTCGGACCCAGTTGGGGTATATGACTGCTCTGCAGCAGCCTGTGCAGACTCTTCTGGTCCAGGGGTAATTGGTGTGGTAGGAGCTTGTTCATCAGTTGGTGGGGTTATAGGAGCAGCTGCTTCCTCAGTAGCAGGAGCTGTCTCTTCCAGCTGAGTTGCAATCTCACTCTTTCTTGCTTCTAACGAGGCTATTTCTTCTTTAAGCCGTATAGCTTTTCTATTGGGGGCGCGTCCCCTAGGTTTTGCTACCTCAGTCTCAAGCTCTGCTTTGGCTTCTGTTAACCTCTGTTCTACAGTTCCAAGTTCTTCTTGCAAAGCTTCTGGAGTCGGGACTGCTTCTTCTTCAATAGGCGGTACTATTTTTTCTATATCAGCAACAGTATAAGAAATGCTTACTTTTTTCCTTTTTTTGTTTGCTTCTTTTTCTAAATCTTTTATTTTATTTTCAAGAGATGCCTTTTTTGCTGATACTTCCCTCCCTCCTCCAGCCCGTGCTAACAAAGCTCCACCGAACTCTGCTTGAGCTTCAAGATTTTTTATTTCTAATTTAATTGGTTCAATACTAGAATTTAAATCTGAACTTATCTGTTCTTGAGCTGCCTCTCTAGCAGTAATAATTTCCTTAGCATTCCCCCTTCCAACAAAAGCGGTTGCGCCTCTTGCGGTTGTACCTAAAGCACCGCCAGCTGCAACTGCATCCCATATACGACGCCATTGATCCGGTGTAACTTCAAATATATTTTCTTTACCGGCCTGTATATTTACACCTATAATTATATTCCATTCTTGAAGACCTTCAGTAAATGCTTCTACCCTCATCCCTCTTGTTCCCTCACGTAGAAATCTTGAGAGATGATTCAATCCTCCATTTCTAGAAAGCTCTTTCAAAGCTTTTTCTTTAAATTCAACAACTCCTCCTTTTAAAAATTTCCTTGCAACCTTTAAAGGAGTTATAACATCTAAGGCCCCATTAATTCCAGCAACAGCAAGTACAACAGCTGGGTTTATATTTTCTTTTCCAAGCTCTTCTCTTGCTTCCCCATATGACTCACCTAAGCCATATGTTGTACTTGCGCCCAGAGCAAAAAGAGCTGGAAGAGCGGTCCCCCCGCTAGCAACTGAAGCAGCTATTGTGCCTGCCGCTATTGTTATGGTTGGAAGGCCGTCAATAATAAGAGTATCAGCAAGCCATTTTCCAAAGTTATCTCCAAATTTTACCTCTCCTCTAGATATAGAAGCTCTTTGGTAACGACTTACTTCCTCATAATTTTCTTGAGCATAAGCATATGCCAAATTAGAAAGCTTTTCACCACCAAGAAAGTCGCTAACGCCAGCTACCACATTCCATAACAATCCTTGATAAGCATCTACTGCTGCGCCAACACGGCTTTTACCTGGCTCTTCCCGTTCCTTGAGTGGAAGAACATTACCCCATACTTCTCTTAACGCAGCTGCATCAGGCAGTCCCTCTCCTATTTCTGTAAGCTGTTCAGTTGTCAGTGCCATCTATTATTCTCTATTGAAGTGGTTGTGTAATAACTTCTCGTAATTCTGTCCCAGGAACTTGTATTACATTCCCTTCCTGATCTGAAGGGCCTCCTTTCTCTGATGTCCTTAGTGGTGGTAACCCTCTCCATATCTTAGCTAGTCTTGCATGGAATTGGTCTATAGTGATATCCCCATTAAGGTATGCATCTATGCCAGCATCCTCTATCCCAAATTCCATAAACTTATTCTGGGTTGCCTCATTAAATGGCATAGCATCCAATTCTTTTGTGTTGTACCCAAGATATTTTTTAGCATTGTCGATTAAGAACCTTCTCTTGAATTGCCCTATACCAACAGCTTTATCCCCATACTTTTTATGAACCTCACCAATAGTCATCGAGGTAAGATTAGGATCACCTTTGGTTGATCCAGCAACAGCATGGTACCCATGAGCTGCAGACTCTGCCTTATGAATAATATCTTTAATGCCCTGCACAAGTCTATACTTGCGCTCGGTTGTTTCCCATTCTGTTACAGCATCAAAAGCGGGTCCTTTCTCGCTAAGAGCGTCAATAGCCTGCGTCGATCCTATCCAATCAGAACCTCGTGTCTCCCCATACCACCTAGCCGAACTTGGAGGAGGCTCAAGATTAAGCTCGCTTCTTGGTATAGCACCTTGAAGACCTTCAGTAAATGCTTCTGTGCCCGTCTGAGCTGCCAGGTCTTTTTGTGAGATACCACCGCTAAGCATTCCTCTATTAGATGTTCCAATAAAACCTCCAGGACCAGACACGAGCGATTCATCATTAGGATAAAAATCACCTCTTTCCTCAGCAACTAGTCGGGCATATTCTAAATCTGGGTCAGTTACGCTAGATTGCAGCGGAGTTGTAATAGTGCTGCTGTCAGACTCTTCTGGTGGGCCTTCTAGGTCGTCTCTATAGTGGTAGCCAGCCTTCTTGGCGGCCTTCTTGACGGCCTCTTTTGCTTTTGGTAGGTACTCTTGAATAAACTCAATTACTTTTTCCGGAGAACTTTTTATAGCTTCTATGGCAGCCTTGTTTATTTCCACATCAGTTCCAAACAATGATCCCCACTCATCCATTTCTGCGTCAGATAGCATTTCGCCCTCCCGAACTACCTCATATATCTTACGCAGAGCCTCTATATTTGTTAGCGGCTCATTTTGAGAGTGCCCATGATTTACTTTGAATGATTCCCAATCATCATATAGTTCCATACCTTTATCACCAGACCACTTTGACCAGTTTTTCCAGGCCTCTTTAATTGCTTCAGTAACACCAGACCAAAGGCCACCCGTTCCTGCATCTTTGGCAGTGTCGACTTCACCAGTAACCTTATTAAGCTGTTCAGTAGGATCATCATCTGGAGTAAACATACCTTTCATAAGCTTAGTAACTTCCTCCGTCCCCATTCCAGCCATCGCCAGCTGATATCCCAAGAGCCGCTGAATTTGCGCCCCAATTTTACGTCTCTCATTTTCAAGTTCAACTCTTTCACCTTCGGAATTTATGATTTGAGAACCT
>CALBXV010000615.1 GCA_937890045.1 uncultured archaeon | reverse complement strand
ATATGAACGACCTATTCACGGCTGATGAGAAAGCACAATGGTTCCCACAGTCTATAGAAGAAGGTAGTTTCCGTGGCCGACTTTTGGGACCACCGATCCTACAATCTTGTTCCTTGCTTATGTACAACAAGGATATGACAGATGCCGCCGGTATTAACCCACCTGCAGCTTTGGCAGATTCTTGGACAATGGATGAAGCAATGGACGCATGGGTGAAAACAACTTTGGATAATGACGGCGACGGTGTACCCGATCAATGGGGTGTACGTTGGGGTCAAGGTACTTGGACTGGCGATTACGAGCATGGTATCTTTAGGCGCTCCAATGGTGTCAAAGGTAGTGATGCTTGGCTCGGTATGGGCCCTGATGGCGTAACCTTCAGGGGTTATGTTGATGCTCCAGAATCTATCGAAGCTCATCAGTTCTATCAGGACATGCACCAGAAGCAGAAGGTTACTCCAGTAGAGTCAATCCCCGAGATTTTTGAGAGTCGCATTTCGGCCTTTATGGTTACACCTGACAACCGAATTGGTGCTCTTAACAGAATTCACGGTGAAGGTAACTTCAACTGGGGTGTGACTGGTATTCCATATTTCAAGACCCAGGTTTGTCACACTGGTAGTTGGCACTATGGAATTTCCCCGAACACAACACATCTTGCAGAAGCTGTAGCTTTCGTCAAATATGCTGCATCTGATGATGGAGCCCGAATCTTCTACAAGTACGTGAGACAGTTGCCTGCTAACATAGGCCTGTTCAACGAACTTCCAGAGTACGCTGAAGGTGGAAGCCAGAGACTATGGTTAGATGCAATGAATGACTTTGGTATACCTCGTATTGGTACTCCGGGATACACAGAGTATCACCAGATGTATGCAGAAGCCCTTGGTAATATTCAAACGGGTGGCGATCCAGCAGAATTGTTGGGCGCAGCTGCCGGCAGGATAGAAGGATTGACTGCTAAATACACTGGTTGGAACAACTAGTAGAGGGGTAGCAGCTAACACATAATTGCTACTTGTTGTGAAAGAAGGCACGGACGAATAATCCGTGCCTTCTTTCACACTCTCGATCTGTGTTTTACGGTTATTAATCAATAGTTTCAAGTACATATAGTTGGGACGCTGTTTTAAAGAGAAGCGAAGCAGTTAGTAAAACTGTTTCAGTATGTTTTACAAGGTTGAAAGAA
>CALBXV010000614.1 GCA_937890045.1 uncultured archaeon | reverse complement strand
ACAGGTGGTTTTCAATCACCCAATCGGGGTTCGATTCCCCGTGGGACCGCCAAAATTACTAATTTCAGATCAAATTAATGACTTATTTTGTTTATTTAATAGGATGTCACAAACATCATAAATTGACTACGTATGTAGGATATACAAATAATCTAAAAAAAAGAATCGAATTACATAATGATGGTAGGGGAGCAAAATTTACAAGAGGAAGAAAATGGAAATTATTATATATGGAGAAGTTTTCAACAAAGAAAGAGGCAATTTTGAGAGAATGTTATATAAAGAAAAATAGAAAGTTTAGGAATTCAATAAAAGAGAAATATAAATGAGAATTTCAATTTTATTGCCATATAAAGAAAATTTCTCCCCGATTTATGCGGGAGCAGTATCATTGTTTGTTAAAGATACAACAAAAATAAGTAAATATAAAAAAAATATTACTGTATTTGGTAATACAAATTTAAAAAATATTTACAAACTTTCTTATAAAAATATTTTTTTAGGAAAAAATTTAATGGAAAGCGGTACCAAGGTCTATGTTAATAAATTTCTAGATTACGAAAATAAAAATCCATCTGACATTATAGAAATACATAATCGTCCCAACTACTTTAATTTAATTTACAGGAAAAAGAAAAATCAAAAAATAATTTTGTATTTCCATAATGATCCACTTACGATGAGTGGATCAAGATCACCTTCTGAAAGAAGAAAACTCTTAGATGACGCAACGAAAATTATTTTTAACAGCCACTGGTCAAGAAAAAGATTTCTGCAAAAGATTGAAGGTTTAAATATAAATTCTGAAAAGTTGATGGTCATATACCAATCTTCTACTCCTAAAAGAGTGGATTTAGCAAAAAAAAATAATTGGATTACTTTTGTTGGAAAACTTAATAGAGCCAAGGGCTACGATTTATTTGGAAGAGCCGTATTAAAAATTTTAAAAAAATATAATGATTGGAGTGCTATAGTTATTGGAGACGAACCAAGAAGTAAATTGCATTATCAACATAAGAGATTAAATAATCTTGGCTTTCTAAATCATGATAAAGTCTTAAAAATTTTTGAAAAGACGAGTATAGCCGTGGCATGTTCTAGATGGGATGAGCCTTTGGGAAGAACAAGTCTTGAAGCTAGCAGCAGGGGTTGCGCCACAATTATAAGCAATAAAGGTGGGTTACCCGAAACAGTTACTCATGGAATAATCTTGAAAGAATTAAACGTAGATTCAGTTTATAATTCTATTAAATTTTTAATTGAGAATAAAAAAAGAAGATTAGAATTACAGAAACTTTCAATAAAAAACTTTTTTCATACCAATAAATTGAGTACCAGCAAAATTGATAGCTATAGAGAAAGTCTTGTTCGTAGAGAACTCTCTCCAAATACTTTTAATACTCATAAGTTCCGAAGTATGAGAATTCTACACGTGACAAATTTTAATGAACGACACGATGGCAGACTCTTTTTTAATACAGGAAGAAGATTGAACAACGGTTTTATCAGACTTGGACATAGTGTTTTAGAATTCAGTGACAGAGATATAATCAAGCACTATAAAAGTTTTAAAGATTATACTGGTGGGATAACATTAAATCAAAAACTAATAAATACAGTTTACAATTATAAACCTGATTTATTAATCTTTGGTCATGCTGACTTAATTAAAAATGATACTTTATCATATTTAAAAGAAAATTATAAAGATTTACGAATAGCACAATGGTTTCTCGATCCATTAATAAAACAGGGTCCAGATTTTTTAAAAAATAAATCAAGAATTTTAGATAAGATGGAATTTACTGATTCTAATTTTATAACCACCTCACCTGATGTTTTAAATTTCTTGCCAAAAGATAAGTCATGTTATTTTATGCCAAATCCTACAGACCCATCTTTTGAAGTATTAAATAACTACAACAATAATCAATGTTCGATGGATGTATTTTTTGCTCTTAGTCATGGTGTCCACAGGGGTGTATTAAAAAGAGGTAAACATGACGAGAGAACAGACTTTGTAAATAAATTGGTAGAAATTACTCCAAATGTTAAATTCGATTTATATGGAATAGACAATGTGCAGCCTATATGGGCAGATTCATTCTTTAAATCAATTTCTAATGCAAAAATGGGTGTAAATTTGAGTAGAGGTGATCCAATTAAGTATTACAGTAGTGATAGAATTACGCAATTAATAGGTAATGGTCTTCTGACTTTTATTCATAAAGATACACATTACAGCAATTTTTTTTCTAAGAATGAAATTATATTTTATTCAAATATTTATAATCTTTCTGACGAGATTCAAAAATATGCAAGAGATGACGGTTCAAGAAAGAGAATTGCAAGATTAGGTAAAAAAAAGTACATGAAATACTTCAATTCAACAATAGTTGCTGATTATATTATTAATAATACCTTTGGTATAAAATACAAAAAAAGCAAATATATGTGGGAAAACAAATAGTTAAAATTTTTATATTTTAGAATGTTTTCTATAATAATACCTACCTTTAATAATCTGAATTATGTTAAAATTTTACTTTCGAGTTTGAAAAAAAATTCTGCTCATAATCATGAAATTATATTCCACGTTAACGAGGGTTCGGATGGCACACTTGATTATTTAAATACAAATAATTTAAAATATACTTTTTCTAAAAGCAATGTAGGCCTTTGTACAGGTGCAAATTTAGCTGCTTCCAAGTCATCGTCAAAATATATTCTTTACAGTCATGATGACATGTATTTCTGTCCTGGCTGGGATACAGTTTTAGAAAATGAAATAAAAAGTCTTCAAACAAATGCCTTTTATATCTCGGCGACAATGATTGAAAGAAATGGGGGTCATATACAATTAGATTGTGGAAGTAATTTTATAGATTTTGATGAAAAAAAATTACTCAATAAATTTAACAAAATAAATTATTTTAATTTCCAAGGAACGCACTGGGCTCCTCATTTAATTCATAAAGAGTACTGGGATAAAATTGGTGGTTTTAGTGAAGAATTTAACCCAGGTATAGGATCTGACCCTGATCTTAATATGAAATTATGGAAAACTGGTGTCAGAATTTTCAAAGGTTTATCCAAGTTTAGAGTTTATCATTTCGGATCTATCGTTCTTAGAAAGAGGAAAAACTTTGCAAGAAACAAAGGTTCAAAAACTTTTTTAATCAAATGGGGAGTTAGCCCAACTTTTTTTGTTAAACATTTTTTACGAGGAGGTAAATTTTCGGAAAATATGATTACATCTTTTAAATATAATGGTCCGCTTAATGAACCTAATAAAAATTTCAATTACTGGATAGAACTACTAATCTGTAAATTAAAACTTTTACTTGTTTAGCAAATAAATATGATTAAAAAATTAATAAAACAAATTAGCATTTTTAAAAGAATGTTAAAGTATAAAAAAGTTTCTTATTCATTTGGTGGATGTGATTTGCTTGTTGATTATATTTTCAAAAATCAATCTATGGGTTTTTATGTTGATGTAGGATGTCAACATCCAATTTCAAATAATAACACATATCTTTTATTTAAGAGAGGGTGGAGTGGTGTAAATATAGATTTGGATCAATCCAATATAAATTTATTTAAAATTGCACGTCCAAAAGATTTCAATATTTGCTCTGCACTATCATCTGCAAAGGGAAATGAAGTTTTATATTTTGCCCATGATGGTTCTCCAATAAATAGTGTTAATAAGAATTTTTCAGAAAATATAAAAAATAAATATATTAAAAAAAATATTGATACCGATACTTTAAATAACGTTTTAAAAAAATTAAATTTTGATAAAATTGATTATTTAAATATCGATGTTGAGGGACACGAGGAAGAAGTTTTAAATGGATTTGATATAAAATTATATTCACCCAAAGTTGTCTCTGTAGAGTTTTTAGATTTTTCAATGAAAAAAATGGAGTTCAAAAATAATAATTTAGAAAATGTTCTAAATTCTAATATATTTAAATATTTTAAGTCTAATAACTATAATTTTGTAAATTGGAGTCATGCAGATTTAATTTTTGTTAATAGTAATTTTAAAGATTAAATTTTAATTTTATTTAACGCATTGTTCTTGAATAAATTCGCTTCCTGAATATATCTTCTAACCATTTGAGTAGTTTTATGACCTGTCATTGCCATTAT
>CALBXV010000613.1 GCA_937890045.1 uncultured archaeon | reverse complement strand
ATGGCAAGTGGAACAGGACCAATGAAAAAGAAAAAGAAACCAGCCTTTTCAAAGACAAAGGCAGTTGCTGCTAAGGCTAAGGGCACTGCTTCTAAAGTTGCGGAGAAGCTGAACCCGTTTGACGCTGAAAGTAAAGAGCGAAGACGGCAAAGAAAACTCAAGAAGACTGGCAAAAAAGCAATTGCGAGAGACAAAAGAGCACAAGCTGGTAAAAGAGCTAAGGGCACTGGTCTCATTAGTACGAAAAAGGGAAGAGCTAAGGCTATTGGAACAACTGCAGATACTCAGGTTCGTAGAGGAGCGGTAAAACGTGTGACTACTCCGAAAGGACCTGATTATGTGAAGTATGGCAAGAAAACCAAAGCAGCTAAGAGTTTTAGATCAGCTTTTAAAGCTGGATGCTCTGGTGGAGCAAAGAGCTTTAGTTGGGACGGTCGTACTTATAGTTGTGCAAAAGCTGGCCCTAAGAAAGCAAAGAAAGCGATAGTTAGGGGCGGAGCTAAGAAATCAGACCCAGCTTAAATGCCTAGATTTGGGTCTCGATCTAAAAAGAGGCTTGCAACATGCGATGATAGGTTACAAGACCTTTTTAAAGAAGTAGTAAAACACTTTGATTGTTCTGTAATCCAAGGTCATAGAGGTAAGGCAGATCAGAATAAAGCGTTTGACGAGGGACGAAGTAAGCTTCGTTATCCTGATGGTAATCATAATGCTAGTCCTTCAAAAGCCGTGGATGTGGCTCCTTACCCTATCGACTGGAGCGACCGTGATAGGTTTCATTACTTTGGTGGTTTTGTTCTGGGCATCGCGTCGCAAATGGGATTGAAGATACGTTGGGGCGGTGACTGGGACAGAGATACGCAAGTGAAGGATAATAAATTCGATGACCTTCCACACTTTGAGATAAGAGAATAATGGCAAAACCAGGTAGAAAATCAAATAAAGAAAGAGCTGAAACGATTAAGACTCTTTGGGAGAAGACTAATAATCTTCATAGACAAAGATGGCAGGGCCTTAGTCAAGAAGGATATGACTTTTATTTAGGTGAACAGTTAACATCAACTGAGAGGACTGATATTGAAGAAGCTGGAATGCCTACATTTACTATTAATAGGATTCTTCCAATCATAGAAATAATGCGTTACTTTGTAACGGCTAATAATCCTAAATGGAAGGCTGTTGGTGCTGAGGGATCAGATGTTGATGTTGCTCAAGTTCATTCTGATATAGCTGACTATTGTTGGTATCTCTCTAATGGTAAGTCATTATATGGTCAGGTTGCTCTTGATGCTCTTACTAAGGGAATTGGTTATTTCTTAGTAGATATAGATAGAGATGCTGATATGGGTATGGGTGAAGTTACTTTTTCCCGTGTTGACCCATATGATGTATATGTTGACCCAGCTTCTAGAGATTTTCTATTTAGAGACGCATCTTATATTATGGTTAAGAAGCTTCTCGCGAGAACACAGTTGATGAAGATGATGCCTGATATGGATCGTAAGATAAAAGCCGCGAGTAGCATAGGTCAGATTTCTCAGTATTCGATGGCTGACAGGT
The DNA here is from genome assembly GCA_937890045.1 of uncultured archaeon. The sequence continues at coordinate 7,166 of CALBXV010000613.1, read as the reverse complement.
CTGATGCTCAAAACATTCTTCCAGAAGATGTTACTTTAGGGGTTACTCTTGAAGGTGAAGACGATGATCTCCTTGATTATTATGAGTGCTATGAGAGGATAAAGGTCTCATTCGTAACAGTATTTCTAATGGTTCCTCTTGATCCTGCTCAAGTGGCTGCGATAGATCAGAGAGTAGCTGTGGAGCAACAGGAATTTGCAGAAGAAATGGCTGTCCGATTTGCGGAGGCACAGCAATCTATTGAAGAGCAGCTTCAATCTGAGGAAATTATAGAGGAACGAGCCCAGTTAGAATTAGAAAAAGCCAAGAAAGAAACTCAGGAGGCTATTGAGCAGAATCAACAAATGTTGCAGAGTCGAGCTCAAGAAGAGAAAACGCAGGTGGAACAGGTTGTAATGCCTGAAAGTGAATTTCAGATTCTTCAGAAGAATCCTGAGATGAGTAAAAATATTGTAGATTATGTTCAGTTTTATAAAACTCATATTAAATTAACATGTACTGTTAGCGATCAATTCTTGTATGAATATGAAATGCCATATGAGAACTATCCTATAGTTCCAATTCCATACTTATACACTGGAGTTCCTTATCCCATGTCGGCTGTGATGCCACTTGTGGGTAAGCAAAGAGAAATAAATAAGGCGCATCAGATAATGATTCATAATGCCAATCTATCCTCTAATATGAGATGGCTTTATGAAGAAGGTAGTGTTGATGAGGAAGAATGGGAACAGTACGCTACAGCACCTGGGGCTTTGTTAAAGTATAGGCAGGGATTCGCCGTCCCACAGCCTGTTCTTCCAGCTCCAATCAATAATGCTTTTTATACTATTACTCAGGAAGGTAAAACTGATGCTGAGTATATATCTGGTGTGCCATCTGCTATGATGGGGTTTACTAGTGAACAGGCTGAGACATATAGAGGGTTACTTGCTAATGACGAGTTTGGTACACGTAGGTTAAAAGCATGGATGAATAATACTGTGGAACCCTCACTTGAACATTTAGGTAATGTATTTAAGGAAGTTGCTCAATCTCACTATTCATCTGATAAAGTTTTTAGAATAGTCCAACCACAGGCTGGTGATTCTGAGGAAAAGGAAGTAAGAATTAATATACCCATTTATAATGATTATGGGAATGCTATCGGGAAATTTAAGGATTATGCAAGTGCACGGTTTGATGTCCGTATGGTGGCTGGGGCTACTCTACCTCTAAATAGATGGGCACTTATTGAAGAATATTTTAAATGGTTCCAGGCTGGTCTTATTGATGATATAGCCATGTTAGCTGAGACTGATATTAGAGGAAAAGAGAAGATTATTGAACGTAAGTCTCTTTATGCTCAGCTTCAAGGTCAGGTAGAATCAATGACAGAGGATTTAAAAGATAAGGAAGGAACCATAGAAACACTTGAGCGTCAACTGGTACAGGCTGGAATTAAACAAAAAGTAATGACGGCAGATACTGAAATTAGAAAGGATGTTCTTGAAACGGAAGCTCAGCAGAAAGTCTTGAGAGGCATGTTAAAAACTGAATTTGAGAAGTTCAGGGGTGAAATGGACTCAAGATTAAAAGCTGTTGACACAGATAAGGAAAAATAGATAAATTAAGGATGATAAATTATGGCTGATGAACAAGTAAGCAACGTCATGGATAGTAACGATGAATTTCTAGCTGCCGTGGCCCCTGAAAGCGAATCTACTGACACGTCTAGTGATTTTAATGTAAACGAGTTCTTCCTCGAGCTAGACAAGTCGGTCAACAGTGCTGTCTATGATGATGGCACTGGCACCGAACAACCTTCTCAGACAGCAACCTCCGAAGAGCCTGTAAATAACAATATAGGTGAGAGCCCTGTGCAAGAAGAGGCGTCTGTTGATGATATTCAACAGCGTTACGCGGCTTCAAGTAAGGAGGCAAAGAGACTCAACGATCAAGTAAAATCTGTTGAGCCTTATATGCCTATTCTTGATGCTATGAAAGAAGACCCCAATTTAATTCAACATGTGAGGAATTATTTTGAGGGTGGTGGACAGACACCTGTAAGCGTAAAAGATCAGTTAAATCTAGGTGAAGACTTTGTATTTGATCCTGATGATGCTGTTTCTAATCCCAGTTCCGACTCTGGTAAGTTATTAGGCGCTACAGTTGACGGTATTGTTCAGCAAAGGCTCAATTCTGCTATGGCTCAGCAAAAAGCTGAGAGTAACAGAACAGCCGATGAATCAGCCTTTAAGACGAAACACGAAATGTCTGATGGTGAGTGGACAGAATTTGTTGACTTCGCTAAGAATAAAGCACTAGAGCTTGATGATATACTATATCTCAAGCGAAGGGCAGAAAGGGAAAAGAATATAGCCACAGAAGCACGGAAAGAGGTAACGGGCCAGATGCGTAAAGCATCAACAAAGCCTCAGTCTCTTGCCAATGCTGGATCAGCTCCAGAGCCAACTAAATCCATAGATGATAACCTGTTTGATGCAATAGCAGGGTCTGAAAACAATTTGGATAATCTGTTTGGTTAATAAACTAATGGAGGTTGAAAATGGCTTCAACACCTTTAGCCCTATCCGCACAAAGTGGATGGACTGAAACCGATCATCCGCGTGGCGGAACTCCTCTTGACACAGGCGATCTGCGGAGAAAGTATAATTTCGGAGATAGACTCTCCGAGCTTGCAATTGCGCAAGACCCTTTTTTCCGACTCGTTTCAAAAGTAGCGAAATCCCCCACCGATGATCCGGAATTTAAGTTCACGGAGAAACGTAATTCGTTTCATAAGCGGTACGGGTATGTAATCGGTTTTCATAATGGTACCGCTGACGTTACAGACGATGCGACACTTGTAGACACCTCAGACGCAGCTGTTGCTGCAGGAGGCGCTGTACAAATCTATGTATCCGCTGATTATAAATCAGCTGGTAACATTGGTAGTCGTATTGGTAATGCAGTAGCTGTCGGTGCATCTGGCACAAAACCGAGATTCTTTTTACAGAATCAAATCATACGTATTCCTGTTTCTGACACTGGTAGTTATGGTGTCGCTGAGGATTACATTTTAGTACATGTGCAGACAGTAGATAACGATCAAGCTGATGTTGCTAGCAAGGAATGTGTTCAAATAAATGGAACATGTATCAAAGCTGCTGGCTCTGGGAAAACGGAGTTAACTTCTTTTGAAGATGCTACTACGCTTTCCACTACACTGGCTCTTAGTACATCTGTTGGTCCTGCCGAACTGGCTTCAACACAGTGTCATATCGTTGGTACTTCATACGAGGAAGGATCAAGTCTTCTTGGTTCTACTTGGGATGACCAGCCTTACAGCACAGGTTCTGGTCTTGTTCAAACATTCCGTGATGAGTTTGGAATGACGAACAAAGCAAGAGCCACTGTTCTGAAGTACGACCCGAATGAGTTTGCACGTGTCTGGCGTGAGCATTTAGTTGCTCATAAGTGGGACATCGAGCAAGCTGCTCTTTATGGGTCACAGGGTAAACAAACTATCAGTTCTAAAGAATACTGGTATACCCAGGGAGCTGTTGACTATATAGTTAACTATGGCAACGTTTTTGCTTTGGATCACGCGACTAAGTCATCTGATTCATTCCTAGACGATATGTCTAAGTTCCTTGACCCAAGGTACAACAGTGCAAACGCTACTGTGTTCTTCTGTGATACGGCAACGTACAACTGGATGCACAAGCTAAGTGGATACTTTTCCAATAACGTTGGAATGGTTAATCCTGGTTCTGGTACTAGCACTCCTAGCCCTAGCGATAGCGCATTAGGTAGAGCTGACTTTGCCATGGCTGGCAAACGTAAAGTGTTTGGCGTTGATATTACGACAATTTCTACACCTTATGGTGATATGAATGTTGCTCGTAACGTACACCTTGATGGTTCCGATGTTAAAATCCTCGGGATCAACATGAGATACGTGAAGTATCGTCCTCTCGTAGGTAACGGTGTGAATAGAGACACTTCTGTTTATGTCGGAGTTCAATCATTAGAGAACTCTGGTGTTGACAAGAGAGTCGACATGATCCTCACCGAAGCTGGATTCGAGTGGTCAATGCCTGAATCGCACGTCGTTTGGAAGTAAATAGAGGTTTGGGCTTTATATGCCCCCTGTGGTTTTACTCCTCCTTTTCCGCAGGGGGCGCCCTTCCCCTATAAACTACGATGAAGCTCTGGGAAAAAGTCAATAACCTGTGTGGATGCGGTGGCAAATCACGGGTAATTGTAGAACACCTCAATCAAGCCTCTAAATGGGTCGTAAGCTCCCTTCCTGAGAAGTTCTTATGGTCAGTTGCTTCCACATCAGAAGTAACGGCTGGTACGGGGAGTGGTATAGCTTATGATAAGATTTTAGCTGTATATAGGAATCAGTCAAGTAATAAACGACTTGCCAAAGAAGTTCCTGACCATCTTGCGTATGCTTTTGAGTCAAATAGTGGTTCCTTGTTTAGCGCAACCACATTATTTCCTAAATATTATAAGCTTGAAGGCAAGATATTTATAAAACCTGATCCAGATTCTACGAATACTGGTAATATTGTTTACGCTGCTCCTCCTCTTGTAGATGAGAATACTGATACTTGGGTACTAGTTGAATGGGAGAATATAGTATTGATGTATGCTGGTGCTCTTGATTTCTTAAGACAGAGCGAAACAAAGCAAACCTCTGCAAATACGGAACTTTCTACTGTCAGTACTCTATTAGCAACGTATGATAGTGCTGTTCCAGCCTATTCAGCTCCGTCGGCACCAAGTGTACCAAGCTTTAGTTTTAGTGGTACTGCTCCTGAGTTTACTTCTGGCTCTCTACATTTTGATCCTCCAACCTTTGCTTTTACTGGGACATTAGATATTGGGACTCTTTCTACGGATGATCCTAGTATAGGAGCCGCTCCTACACCAACTATTTCATACTCAGCTCCACCTAACTCCGCACCTGCATTACCAACTTCTATTACACATGGTAGCAACTTGCCAACCCTTAATTTACCTGGAGACCATGGAGTTACATCGACTGTTATAGACAATGCAGTAACTAAGGCTCAGAATTTAATAGATAATGCAGCTGGCGAGGGTGGTTTAGACCAGGATGCAGAAGATTTACTTAATGAAGAAGACTCTGAAATGCTGCAGGCTGTTATTTCTACAGCTTCTCAAGAGATTCAGAGGGCTCAGACCGCTATAGCAAAAGAAAAATTATTACTTGATGACTATTCTGGAGAGGTTCAAAAGGGTATTCAGGCTTTTCAACAAGATGTGGCTAAGTGGCAGGCTGAGTTACAGAGACTTATGAGTGACGCTGATACTAAACTCAAGACATATAGTGCTAAACAAGCGGATGCAGTTCAGACAATGCAAGCTCAGATTGCTGATGCTCAAGATGCACTAGGTGCATATCAAGCTGAATCAAACGCGAAAATACAACAAATGCAGGCTCAGGTTGGTGAATTTTCAGCAAACGCTCAGGCTAGAGTAAGTGTTTATGTTTCTGAAAGAGATACCGCTATTCAGACGTTCACAGCTCAGGCTCAACAGTCTGTTACAGAGTTCCAGGCAAAGGTTACTCAGTATATACAAGACAATACTATGAGGATTCAAGAGTATCAGGCTACTGTAAGCAAGCTTCTTCAAGACTATCAGGCTAAGATTCAGGGGAATACAGCCACATTTACTAATGGATTAGCCGCAGCAAAGAAGAGTTTAGAGCAAGCTCAGATGAGATTACAGACATCTCAGGCTTATACTCAGCAATCACAACAAGATTTTCAAAGGAGTACAACTTTATATCAATGGGCACTAGGTGAATTAACGGCTGCAACGGGTGCGGCTTCAGCTCCACCTCAGCAACAGGCAGCCCAGAGAAGTGAGGAACAGAGGAGTACACAGTGAAGGTATTAGAATTAATGGAAAGAGTGGGCTCTACGGATACAAATCTTATGATAGTTTGGGTAAAAGATGCTATTAACATATTACAATCTAATTATAAGGATAGCCTTACAGCTACTAAGCAGAATATTGTGCAGAATCAGAGAGATTATGACTTACCAGCTGGGTTTGTAAGTATCCATAGTGTCTCTGTTCTTGACACAGAAGATGATGATAAGTATAAATCCATTAGACGTATCTCCGGTGACCACTTTGTAACTGAGGATACGTCTCCGTGAGCAAGTTTGTAGATAGGTATTGGGTATATGATATACAAGGTCGGAAGCTTCATTTATGGAAAATTAGGAGGTTTGATGATAATGTACCCACTACTAGCGGTGAGCTGTTTAGTGATGCTAAATCTAACTTTCTTGTCTACCCGCCTGAGGCGATTACTAACGGTCTTCGTATTGAACATACGTCAATATCTAATCCTTTTACATCAAATGATCCTGAGAGCGTTGCAGAGTCAAGTCTATCAGAAGATGCTTCACCAACAGAATCGAGTTATATAAATTTAAGTAGGCTATTAACTCTTGCTGTTGTTGATTATGTTAGAGCGATGTTAGCTGAGCAGGGTGGCAATATTGAAGGCAAAGAATATTATATGAGAGAATTTTATAAAAAGGCTGGCGACAACGAGAGTAATAAACGAAAGGTTTTGATGTGTGGAACTATGAGTCCATATGCAATAAGATAGTAAGTTAACAACTGGAGAACAATAAAATGGCGCAAACGAATCTATATAAATATTCCCTTCAAGAAAGGGATAATAAGAAGGAGTTAGACGTAATCACAGTTACTCTTACTACTGACGCCGAAACGATAGGTGATAATAAGGTCATAGCTCAAAGTATTGAGATACCATATGCTTTTTCAATACCAGCTGGTCGTTCGATGATTCAGTCAATAGTATTATTGGATGAAGTGGCTACAGGCCCTGCAGTTGACATATTGTTTTCAAGTGCATCTGATGCGATTACGCAAGATGAAGGAAAATCAATAGGTGAAGATGTAGATAATCTTGATACTGCTTTTGCTAACTTTGTTGGGCATGTTAATATTGTAGCTGGTGATTGGGTGGATATGTTCGACTCTAAGTTAGCTACTAAGTCTAATATTCAGTTAGCTGTGCATGGAGCATCTGATTCTACAAGTTTATATTGTCACGTAGTCAATAGAAGCGGTGGGAACTGGGTAGCAACTGCTACTACTAA
>CALBXV010000612.1 GCA_937890045.1 uncultured archaeon | reverse complement strand
TGTAGATGACCGTCTTTTAGATATATTAAATAAGTACAGCGTCAAATATGATAAAAAGGAGTTATTCTTAAATTAAAATGAAAATTGCGTATACCATGAATGGGTTAGTTGGTGGATTATTTGGAAAACATTATAATGCTGATAATGGAGATGAGTCAACATTAGTTATAAAATATATTTCTAATAATTTTAGAAAATATATAACTTCCTCTAATGATGTTGATTTTTTTATTTTTAGTTGGCAAACTGATAAAGAAAAAGAATTTGAAGAATATTTTAAACCTAAAAAAATGGAATTAACACCACAAATTTATTTCAAATATCCAACTCATTTTCTTGACGGTATGGATGATATAGATAATAAAAGAATTCTTGCACATTATAGTAGATGGTATGGTTTTAAACGAGTTATGAAATTAAGAAAAGAATATGAGAAAGAAAATAATTTCAAATATGATTTGGTTATAAATGCAAGATTTGATATGTGTTGGAATAGTATTTTTAATTTTAATGAACTTGATAGTAATAAGGTACATTTAGCGGAAACAATTGATAGACAATACGGGTGGCCTAATTCGATATGTAAAAATGAATTGATAGATCATATTTATGCGATGAATACAGAAAATATGGATAAGTTTGCTACAATGTTTAATCATTTAGATGAGTATACAAGTCCAGGTCAATGTCCTCAACATGGTCGTATATCAAGTCATTTTTTGACAGTATGGCATTTAAGGAATTTGGGTTTGTTAAGTACTGATATGGTTAAATTTTCTTTTAAAGATTGGCATAATGGTATGAATGAAAACGCGACATATGAAATTTTAAGATATAGAAATTTAACTGCTGAAAAAATTTTATTAGATTTGAAAGAGGAATAATTATATTTATGATTAAACCAAAAACAATTTTTTGTGATATAGATGGAACAATAACAAAATATCCATATACAAACGATTATGATTTAGATAGTGACATGAAACCACTTGAAGGAACAGTAAAAAAATTGTGGGAGTGGGATAAAGCAGGTCATGTTATTATATTAACAACTGGTAGAAAAGAAGGTCTAAGAGATTCTACAGTAAGTCAACTTAGACGAGCTGGTATAATTTATGATAAACTAATTATGGGTATTGGTGGTGGAACGAGAGTTTTAATAAATGATTTAAAACCTGATAGAGAAGGTGATACTGCTATAGCGATAAATTTAAAACGAGATGAGGGGATTGAAAATGTCAAAATATGATTATATAGATGATACTTGGGTAAGAGAAGCTCTTGAAGAATATAAAGATAAAATAGATAAGAATAAATCTCACAGATTGGATATCAGTTCTTATAGAGTAGAAAAGCCTTGGGGATATGAACTATGGTTAGAGTTAAATGAACATTATGCATATAAACTTATTCATATGAATGCAGGATATAAAAGTAGTTTACAATGGCATGAGAAGAAAGTTGAAACCAATTATGTAATTGAAGGTGAAGCTGAAGTTTTATTACAGAATGAAGATGGTGAAGTAGAATCACGAGTTTATAAAGTGGGGGAAGGTTGGTGTGTACCTTTAAGAACTAAACATAGGGTTATTGCAAAAACAGATTATACTGCACTTGAATGTTCTACCGCACATTTAAATGATTGTATTAGATTTGAAGATGATTCAGATAGAGGTAGTGGTAAAATAGAATCTGAACACGAGGGGAATTGATGAAAATTACTTTTTGTCCAAATTGTCAATCAACTGTTAAAGCATATTCTGATTATGGAGCTAATTATGTTGATTTATATTATTGTTACGAGTGTGATACAGAGTTAAATTATAATTTTAAATTTTGTATTTTAGCTGCAGGTGAAGGTACAAGAAATAATGATGTTGATGGATTACATAAAGCACTTTTACCTTTAGAAAATAAAGCTACTATTTCTCATATTATTGACAAATTAGATAAGTCTGTTGAAATTGTTATAGCCGTTGGTTATAAATCAGAACAAATTAAGTCTTATATGGATGAAGTACATTCAAATAGAAAAATAACTTATATTACTATTGATAATTATAACGAACCTGGTTCAGGCCCTGGTTATAGTTTGTTAAGTTGTAAAGATGAATTACAATGTCCATTTATTTTTACATCAGTTGATACTATTGTTAAAGAAGATACTCAGTTTAACTTCTTAGGTGAAAACTGGTTAGGTGTTTCTAATATTGATATTGATGATTCATTAAATTATTGTTTAGTACGTGGAAGTAAATATTTAGATACGTTGTATTATGGCACTGGTAATAGAGCATATATCGGAATGGCTGGAATTTGTGATTATAAAGAGTTTTGGAATAGTTTAGAAAATAGACAAATTGTAAAAGATGAATATCAGGTTATTCATGGGTTTGATGGATTAGAACATATTAAGTTAATAGATTTTACTTGGTACGATACAGGTAATAATAAATCTTATGCTGAAACTAAGAAATATTTTCCTAATGAGATTGTAGCAAATAAAAGTGATGAAGCGTTGTTTATTGATAATAATAAAGTAATAAAATATTTTAATGATTCTAATAGGGCTAAAATTAGAGTGGAGAGAGTAAAATATTTAAATAATACTTGTCCTAAAGTTACTAAATTAAATGATAATATGTATTCTTATGATTATATACAGGGACAATTATTATCGGATGTATATGATGAGGAAATTTTGAGTAAATTTTTTAATTATTTTAGTGAAAATTTGTTTAATCCAAACATATTATATGATCCTATAGAATTTGAAAAAAATTGTAAATTTATGTATGAAGATAAAACAAGGCATAGATTAGTTGAATTAGAAGGTAGTAAACTTGATTTAATAAAAAAAATAAATGGAGTAGAAGTAGAACCTATATATACTTTGTTAGATAAAATAGATTGGCAAAGTTTTTATGATAATGCTATTCCAACTTTATTTCACGGAGATTTACAACCAGAAAATATTATTTACACTTGGGAAAAAGAAGATAAATTTATATTAATAGATTGGAGAGACACTTTTGGTAAAAGTAAAAAAGTTGGTGATGCAAATTATGATTTGGCTAAATTATATCACGCATTAATGATTAATGGTAAAAATATATTGAATGAATATTATGATTGTAAATATACTACTATAGAAGCTACTATTCATTTCAATGTTAAAAGTAATTTACTTTATTTTAAAGATATATTTAAACAATTTTGTATTAGTAATGGTTTTAATTGGAAAATTATTGAATTATTAGGAGTATTACAATATCTGAATATTTGTACTTTGTATAAACATTTTCATAAAGGTAGATATGGAGAATTTCTATTTTTATATGGAAAATTAATGTTAACTAAAAAACTGAATGAGAATTATAGGTGGCCCGAAGATTATGGAAAAGTTTGAATATACTTTACCTAAATTAATTGATTTATATAAGATTGAATCTAATACAGTTCTTAGAGGATTATCAACTTATTATATTGTTAATTTTGTTAAAATGATATTTGACGCATATGAAAATGAAAGAACTATATATGCGTGTGGTAATGGTGGTAATGTTGCGTCAGTTCAGAATTTAGTAGTGGATTTAAATATGCACCCATTTGTATCAGAAGATAAAAGTTCTAAAGGTAAAAATAGAAATCACTTTAAAGCTGTAAGTTTGTGTAGTGATCAAGCAGTGATTACAGGGATTACTAATGATTTAGGATATGATAAGATTTTTAAAGCACAATTAGAATATCAAGCAGAAGAGAATGATATTTTATTTGGAATGTCTGGTTCTGGTAATTCTGGTAATGTAGTAGAAGCACTGAAATATGGAAAATCTATTGGAATGAAAAATATATTAATGACACGAAGTGAAAATACTAAATGTGATGATTATGCTGATTTGGTTTTGAGATTAACAGGAACTTCAAAATTTCCAGGTCAAACTGGTGGTAATAATAATAACTTTCATTATGAAGATTGTATTTCAAAAGTTACTCATATGGCTGTAGGGTTGTTAAAGGAAAAAGTTCAAAATGAAAATTGACCCAAATGTATTAAGAAAAAAGGTTATAGATATGGTTCGTAATAAACAATCAGGTCATATTGGTGGTGCGTTTTCTATGGCAGAATTAACTTGTGTGTTGTATGAAGATTATGATATTGGTGGTAAAGACAAATTGATTTTATCTAAAGGGCACGCCGTTCCTATAATATATGCAGTATTACATGAGTTAGGTAAAATAACGGATGAAGAATTAGATTTGTTTAGAGAAATAGATTCACCATTACAAGGTCATCCAGTTAAAGACGCATTAAAACATTTGGATGCTACCACAGGTTCTTTGGGTCAAGGGTTAAGTATTGCTATTGGGCATTCACTTGGTAAAAATTTGAGGGGTGAAGACGGAACTGTATTTTGTGTATTGGGTGATGGGGAGTTACAAGAAGGACAAGTTTGGGAATCTTTGATATATTATCCTAAAACACGATTATCAAATTTAGTTTGTATTATTGATTGTAATGGGGGACAGAATGATGGATATTCAAAAGATGTTAGTATTATGTATGATAATTTACAAGAGAGAATATCTTCATTTGGATGGAGTTGTACAGTTGTAGATGGTCATGATATGGATACTATTAGATATGAAATGAGAGAGATAGGTAATGTTAAACATCATATGCCACAATGTATTATTTTAGATACTGTTAAAGGTAAAGGAGTTTCTTTTATGGAAGACCCGAGTTGGCATTGCAAAGTTCCTACTGATGAAGAGTATGAGATTGCTATGAAGGAATTAGGAGTTTAATATGAAAGCTACCAGAGACGCCTTTGGATATCAGTTACCAATAATGGGTGATAAGTATGATAATATTATTGCATTAGACGCAGATTTGGGTAAAGCTACTAAGATAGCCAGTTTTAAAGAATCACATCCAGATAGATTTTTTCAGATAGGTATAGCTGAAGCAAATATGATAGGAATAGCGTCAGGTTTATCTGAATATGGATATAAGGTTTTTTTGGCGTCCTTTGGTTCATTTATTACTGGGCGATATGATATTATAAGATGTAGTTTAGCGTATTCAAATCGACCCGTTGTTATAGTTGGTAGTCACGTTGGTATGGCTATTGGTAAAGATGGTGTTACTCAAATGGGATTAGAAGATGTTAGTATTATGAGAGCTTTACCAAATATGAAAATACTAAATCCAGCATCTTATTCTGAAGCGATTAAAGTCATTGAGTATTTATGTGAAACAGAATTGGATTCACCACATTATTTAAGATTGGGTAGACAACCAGTTGAAGACATAGAGATGCCTTTTGAATTCGGTAAAGGACAGATAGTTAAGGGTACTGAAAAAGAAGCTTCTATAACAATATTTTCTACTGGATGTATTTTAGGTGATGTTATTGAGGCGTCCAATCTCATAGAGAAAAATACATCTTATAGTTTATGCAGAAATGTTAGAGTTGTAAATATACCAACCTTAAAACCAATAGATAGAGATATAATTGTGGAATGTGCAGAATGGAGTGATATGTTATTTACAGTTGAAGACCATACGGTAGTTGGTGGATTAGGTTCTGCAGTTTCTGAAGTTTTAACAGACGAGTGGCCAAGAAAGGTTACAAGGATTGGATTGAATGATGTATTTCCAGAGTCAGGCCCGCCTGATGAATTATATGAGAAATATGGTTTAAGTGCTGAACAAATAGCGAAAAAGGTTTTAAGTGAATACGCGTTATATCAATAAAGATACAGAAATTTATTGTTCATTTGCTGAAACAGCAGGTAATACTGGGTGTCAAATGATGAATAGTGCATTTTACTATTATGGTTTAAATAAAATTTATAAATCGTTTTCAGTAAGCAACATAGAAGATGCAGTAAAATCAGTAAAAACATTGGATATAAAAGGTTTTGCTATTACAATGCCTTATAAAACACAAGTATTTGAATGTATGGGTGTTCAAGATTTTTGTGCTGATAATGTAGTGGAAATAGGAGCAATTAATACTATGTTAAATGATGGTGGTATATTAACAGCGTATAATACAGATTATCTTGCTGCTAAAACTGTTTTATCAAGATATGAAGGAATAGATTTATATATTTTAGGTGATGGTGGTTATTCGCGGGCGGTACAATACGCTTCTAAGTCATTGGGTTATAATCCTATTGTAGTAACAAGAGAAAATTGGGATATTATAGATAATATTCAAAGTAATAGTATAACTTATAATTGTACACCTGTAGAAAATATATCAGTTAAGTCAAAATATTTTATAGATTGTATAGTGACAACAAAAACTGGTAAAGAATTAGCTACTCTACAAGCCGCTCATCAATTTAAATTATATACAGGATTGGAGTTTCCGTTTGTATGAGTAAAAATGTAATATTCATTACTAATATAAAAAACCCTGAGAATTTAGAGCGGTCTAAACCTTATGATTATGCTGTAAAAAGTTGGAAACATTTTGCAGATAAAAATGATTGTCGTTTGTTTGTTTTAGACCAGTATTTATACGAAACGGATTATATGAAACCCAATTGGTATAAAACTTATGTATTTGATTTACTTGATGGAAATGATATTGAATATGATCAAATAGCTATTGTTGATGCGGATACAATGGTACATCCTGAATGTCCAAACTTTTTTGAAATGTCAGAAAATAAATTTTGTGCTATTCCAGCAGAAGGAAGTTGTGATTGGATATGTAGAAGTATAGAGAATTATTCAAAATATTTGTTTAGTGGATTTAGTTTCCCATTTTGGGAATATTTTAATTCAGGTTTTTTGATTGTAAATAAAGAACATAAATCTTTATATGATATGATTAAAAATTTTTATATTCAAAATAGAGATAATATAGTTAATATACAAAATACATTTATGGTAGGAACTGATCAACCAGTTATTAATTTTTTTGTTCAAATAGAAAATATAGATTATAAATTATTTCCATATGAATTTAATATGCAAGATTTACCGAGAAAAGAAATTTTAACTAATGATTTATTATTTACTAAACTTGGTTGGATGTATCATTTTAATGCTATACCCGATAATCATAATGCGGATAAAACATTATATTGGATGGAGAAAACATATAAATATTTTCATGGGAATGATTAAATTTGATAATATCTCACAAACATAAATTTATATTTTTTAAAACACGGAAAACTGCTGGTTCGAGCATACAAGTTACCTTAGCTAAACATTGTGGTGAAGATGATATTATTACTGGTCAATATAGAGATGGTATAGATGATGATTCTCATAGTACAGGTTTAAATATGGATAAATTTTGGACTAATCATCCACATCCACCAATTAAAGAAACAAAACAGTTTTTAGGTGATACGATATGGAACAATTATTTTAAATTTGCATTTGTAAGAAATCCGTATGAGATAGCAGTTTCAAGATATTTTTGGGAAAAACGAGGTAAAGGTAAAACAGTAGAGGAAACGTCCATAGAGGGGTTTAAGGAGTGGACTAAGACCGAATTAAAAGAATATGATATGTTACATCCCTATATTTGTATTAGTGGAAATATTGAATTGGATTTTATTGGAAAATTTGAAACCCTTTCTGAAGATTTTAATTATATTTGTGATAAATTTAATATTCCTAAAATAGAATTACCTGTTAAAAAAGGAAATTATAGAGATAAAGTGCATTATACAGAATATTATGATGATGATACTATTGAAAAAGTAAATAATTTTTATCAAGAAGATATGAATTTGTTTGATTATAAATTTAATCAAAAATTTATGGTTAAAAAATTACATCCAGTTATATTACCAGATATGTTAAAAAATAATGATGGTGATAATATAAATGGGCCTTCATTAATTAAAGTTCCGAAGTGGTTAAAAAACCCATTGGGAAAATATTACTTATATTTTTCTCACCATCAAGGAAAATATATTAGATTAGCATATTCAGATAATATTGAAGGCCCATATAAAGTTTATAATTCAGGAACATTAAAAGTTACAGATACACCTGGGTATGATCATATTGCTAGCCCTGATGTTCACGTTGATGGTGAAAATATAGTTATGTATTATCATACAAAATATATGGATGGTCAGTATACTTTTAGAGCTGTTTCAAAGGATGGTATTTCATTTATTTCTGATGAAGAGTGTTTGGGTAAGTTTTATTTTAGAGTTTTTAAGTATAAAGACAAGTATTATTCTTATGCAAAAAATGATAATGTTGATGGTATTTTTTATGAAAGCAAGAATGGAATTTCAGATTTTACGCCTATATTTAATTTTATAGAGGATGTAAGACATTCGGCAGTTTTAGTTAAGAATAATAAGTTATATTTATTTTACACTTTAATTGGTGATGCACCTGAAAGTATTTATGTGTGTGAAATTGATTTGAAAGATTGGGCACCAATACATATTGAAAAAATACTAATGCCAACTAAAGATTATGAAGGAGTTAATTTACCGATAAGAAAATCTATGCCAGGATCTTCTACTTTAAGATATGGTGGGCCTGTTAATGAGGTTAGAGATCCATGTGTTTTTAAAGAAGATGAAAAGTTATATTTGTTATATTCATTACAAGGAGAAATGGGAATAGGAATTTCAAAATTAAGTTATGTATGAGTTAAAAAATAAATTTGCAATAGGTTGTTTAATTCAATGGTATGAAATTGAATTAGTAGAAGAATATTTACAGA
>CALBXV010000611.1 GCA_937890045.1 uncultured archaeon | reverse complement strand
GTTGATGTAGGTGGATCATGCGGTATCGCTGCACATCCGAACAGTATACTAAAACTGGAAATCGTTAAGAGGTAAAGTAATGACTTGACTACCATCTGGCCCTGCTATGTTTAGTGTTACTACATCATTCGTAACATCCTTTGTGTATGTAACTGTTGTATCATTAAATGAATATGTTCCAGTACAATTACTACCAACAATTGTATCTGCACCATCAACAGAATTTCCTTCTTGTGGGTTTGGAGTGTCTTGCGTTGTTGTCGTTACTCCATCAACTGTTGTGGTTGTATAAGTTGTTCCACACGATTCACCGAACAAATTGTCAGTCAATTGTTTTGAAAACTCTGCATATATTCTTGACTCCAAGTTGTCTATAAACTTTGCATAGTTTGTATTCTTTGCCGCTGCTAATTTTTTAGCTATTTCAGACTCTTCCTTTGCTCTAATATCAGCCTTACGAGTAAACTCTTGGTTCTCAATAGTTAAAAAATGAGCACTAGTTCCTATTCCACTAAAAGAAGGTGACTTCCATCTATGTGTCAGGTCAGCACCGCTAGCTGTTCCACCAAAAAGTTTCCATACAAGAACTGTTAACAACACCAATGTAAACGCCAATGATGTGTTTGGATTCCATCTCATTTCTTTTTCCCTTGTAACTTCTTTATCTTCTCGGAATTTGTATCAATTTTATTATCTTGTTGAGCATCTCTTCTTTTTTGTGTTGCATTTTCAAAAGGGTCCATCTGTTGATTTTGTATTTCTATTATAGTATGTATCTTTTGGTCTAGTCTAATCATGTCATTATCTAACATTCGCACTCTATCAATCAACGCTATCAGTGTGGTACTTGCCTGACCCAAACTAGGAAGAATTTTGTGTGTAACAAACTTCCAGATATAGAATATAAAATACGCCATTCCCACAGCAACAACAACGGGAACACCATATTGATTAACAAGGTCTACAATATTATTCATAGTTAATCTTTCCTAGCATCCTCTTTTCCATCGGCAGCAGACATTCTACGAGTATCGGGTTTCACTCCTAATGCATGACATATAAGAGCATCCAATCTCACTATTTCATTATTAATAGTTTTCACACGGTTGTCTAATGCAGATATCATTCCATTCAGGCCTTTTGCCCTACTAACAACCGAATCAAGTATATATTTCAATAACAATATTATAAAGAACCCGCCGCCGAAAACAGCTGCGATGGAAAAGCCTAGGTCAGCAATTAATTTAAATGCTTCCATAAACTACTCCATTCCTATGAAGTATTTATGGGTATACTGATATTGGAATTACTTATTGTGTAACTTCACAAAATACTCTGCATCAACAACTACTAATGGCTTCTGATTGTTTCGTTTAATAAAGCATACTGGTTCATAGTCACCAGAATTTTCAGTTGCTTGTTCATATGCTTTCCATATGTTCAAACTCTCTTGGTTCTTACATTCAATAGAGTATGGGAATTTCTCTCTTGCAGCACGAGCCATGATTAGGTCTTCACCACCAGCACCCATAGAACGACTTTCTATATCTTCTGGATGTACTTCAAGTTTTTCTATAAGAAGGTCACGAACCCATTGTTGAAATCTACGACCCTTTGCCTTAGCGCTTTGAGTCTTCAATCAAATCACTCCATCTTTTTAGTTTATCACGTTTAACCTGTACCCTACTACTTACATCTTCCCTTGCAAGCAATCCATTCTCTACGATAAGGTCAATCATGCATTGCACATCACCCACCTCTTCTAGTAGTAACTTATTGGCAGTCTTGCTACCTCGTATTTTTTTAGAACATGCTTGTATAAGCTCACCACATTCTTCCATAGTAATAATCATTAATTGTTCAAGTTTAGTTCTCATCCTCATTCCATTCTATATCATCTTCAAAATCTGGATCACCAACACTACTTTTGCAAAATGGACAATACTCTACAGAATAATAATATATATCCATAGTATGTCGAATTGAAAATTCTGCTTCGCAAGAATCACATACTATGAGTTTCATGTTATCTCACAGAACCCCGATGAACAAGCAAGTTCTTGTGATGCAATAGTCATATCAGTTTTTTCATAATCAGACAACCTTGACCACTCAACTTCCTTAGGCATTTCCTTAATAAGAAGTTCATATTCATCTTTTTGAATATCTTGATAAGGTGCTTGTTTATATGTATGTTCACTGAATGGAAGGAAACTAACACCACTCATATAATCAAAATGTTCATAAACCCATGCTCCAACTTCTAACCACTCTTTTTCCTTTACGGAAACAGTAATAGAAGGTTTGTGTTCACACCAATATTTTTGATAAACTAACCACAATTCCAATTGTTCAATTGCACTTAAATCTGTACGAAACACTGCTGAACCATCTACCTTCATGGGAAAAGAAAATACAGAAGTGTGGCTTGGATTCGTTTGATCATCCTCTACAGGAAAACCAGCATCCATCATCATTTTTGTAAGGGGGTCTTTCTTATCTCCACGCACTGTACGGACATAGTAAGGATTATGACGAGCATGAATACCAGATGCAGCGTCAACCAACTGAGAAACCGTCCCAGAGGGTTTAACACACGTTACAGCGACAGATTGTTCAATACCTATCTTCTTTGCGAACTCTGCATTTGTTCTGATTGCTTCATTTTTCAAATCTTGTAATAGAGATGATAATGCTTGTCTAGGAGATTTACCATTAGTTTTTTCTGAATCCATAATACCAGTAAGAGAAACACCAAGGAGTCTTTCTTCTTCACAATTCTTTTTCCATGCTTTACTAACGTATTTAAAATTAACAAGTGTAGATTGAAATGTTCCTAGAATCGTTGCAAGTCGTACTTTCTTTAAAAGAGATGTCTTTGTATCAGTTGCACGAACTACAACTTCTGATAAGTTACAGAACTCACGATTACGCAGAATAATTTCAGAGCAAGGATTGGTTCCAAATTCATAATCTGTAGTATTGCGTCTACCACTTTGTTCTGCCATTTTAACAGCACTTTCACGATTGAAAATACCACGTTCACCAGACTTGGATTCATAGAGTGATTTCCATTCATCCATGAATACACCAATATCTGGCTTCTCTGTATAACATGCTGAATTATTTGCAAGAGCACGTTGAGGTTCAGTAGTCCACCATTGACCAGACTTTGCAGCTCTCATACGGTCATCAGAAACATTTGAAAGAGATATTAAAGCAGACCTACGAACACCACCAACTACAACAATATCTGCAATCTTGCAAACAATATCATGACATTCTATAGAAGATAACTTACGTCCTGATGCATTTCTGAATATATTAACTGAAAAATTGAACAACGCTTCTAAAGGTTCTGGTCCAGATGCACGACCACCGAAAGTTTTCAAAGGGGCGCCAGCTGGACGAATTTTTGATATATCCCAACGTGGAATTTGACCGATATACAACATACCGAGCAATTCCTTAAATGCCCTTGCCCAACCAAGTTTACTATCGGCAACAACAATCACTGTATCTGAAGGATTAAAGTCTTCTGCAATTACCGGCAATTGTGAAACATATTGACGTTCCACAGAAAATCCTACACCCGTGCCATTCATTAATACATATAGAATCTCATCAAATGATTGTACACGATCAATAGCAATATAGGAACAATTATACCCTGCAATATTCTCACGTTTAAGTGCTTCTCCAGCTGTCATTATACAACGCATAGAGGGCATAATTTTCAAGGAAAGAACTGCTTCTTCTAACTCATCTCTAAGTTCTTTTGTTAATTTAAATTCGTGAAGGTCTTTAAGATGTTCTGTAAAAAAATCAAAATAACGAGCAACTGTTTCATCCCACGTTTCTCTTCGTTCTTTATCCGGCAACCAACGAGAATAACGAGACAAGTGAATAAATTCTTGATAAGATGTGGGGAAATAGTTGTTAGCCATTTATGTTTCCTTCCTATAAATACTAAAATACCCTCTTAGGTGGGGTTGTATGTTACTATAAAAATATGTATCAACAAGTTTGATACACTTAAAATTAAATACAGAGAAAAACTCTGTTAGTTGTTTTTCATTAAAACGATACGGTCCAGAATGAGTGGTTGGATTGAACCTAGCTTCATATGGACTTAAAACTTTTAAAAGAATATAACTTTCATCATGAGTTATATTCCCTATCATTTCAAAGTATTTGTGTCTTTTTTTCTTTAAATGAAATAGATTGTGAATTAGCCCCCTGTCTATAATAATATCATATTTTTTATTCAACTTAGAATCCAACGCATCATCTATAACAAAATCCTTAATATCATATTCTAAGGCATTAACTATATCTGTTCCTGTTACCCTAAATCCACACTTTTCCATATAATAGACTTGAGAACCATTACCACAACCCAAGTCAACTATATTTAAAATTCTTGTCTGCCAAAAAGTATCACTTAGAAATTTTTTTAAATCTTCATCAAAATCATCATAATTCCAAGGTGGTTTTTTCTTGTCGTATTGTTTTTCCCACGCTTCTTTCATCTATTTTCTTCCATTCTGAAAAAAAGAGCTTTGCAGCTGCACCATAAAATGTATTATCATTTATAATTTCTTGTATCTGTTTTTTCGTATGTCCTGCCATAATCATATCATTGATATCTTTATGCTTCATACTATTTGGCCAAATTACAATCTTCTTATCAAAGTCAATGCAAGAACCCATCTGTTTACAAATTTCTCTGTTTCTTGGTTCATTGTCAAAAATTATTACTATATCATTTTTCAACTTGGATAAATCTGCTCCACCTACTGCAATGCAATTATCCAAGAATAAACTATCAAGTGGACCTTCTACTGCATATACTTGTTTACTATCGTCGACTCTATCCAAACCAAAAATTTTAGTTGTATCATTGTCAAGTCTGATGGTTATATATTTGGGCTTTTCCTTTCCAAATGATCTACCCTGATATGCAAACACTTCTCCTTTTTCATCTCTAAACGGTATCAACAGCCTTGGGTGATCTCCATCCAAGGAAGGAAATTTATTTGGTACTAATGTATTTGTGAATTTGTAAAATGACTCACATAAATATAAATCGGAGAGAAATTCTGATGGTACAAGTCTTTTTTCAATAATCTTTCTTGCAGGGTGATCTCTGGATAAATCTGAAATAGACTTGAGATTTTTAAGGATACCCTTTTTACGAAAGATAGGAACATCAAATTTAAACTCCGGCTCTGGGTTATTAGTTTTAACCCCACTTCGATATCGTTCCATTATATAGTCTTTGTAAACTTTAGAGTCTACATACTCAATCAACTTTCCTAATGTTGTCCCTATTCCACAATTATGACATTTATAAAACAGGTCATTCTTTTTACGATAGACAAATCCTCTTGCCTTTGTGCGAGACTTCTGTGAATCTCCACAATAAGGACACCGAAAATTCCATAAAAAATCCCCCTTTTTCTTAAACTTTAGAAGCTGGGGGCCAATAATGTTTAGATACTTTGAATCAATATAAGACATAATATTGATATATCATACATGATAAAAGGTACAATGTCAAGGACTATAGTTAATAAATTTGTGTAGTATAAATCCTATAACGATTGATCCACCAATAAGAACATGACGCCACTTTTCCAGTACACCTACTCTGGAAACCAGTTCATCTCTTATTCTTTGAATTTCTTTATTTTGTTGTTGATGTTGTGCCACAGCGGCTGACATAATATCTTTTGTATTTGTGGTAATACGAGAATGTAAT
This sequence comes from uncultured archaeon, assembly GCA_937890045.1. The sequence continues at coordinate 4,191 of CALBXV010000611.1, read as the reverse complement.
TCTTCTATTTGTCTTAATACTTCTGTTCTACGAACTTCAATTTGTTCCTCTGCTTGAAAAATTGCTTCCTCTTGTCTAGTAAGTTTTTCTTCATGCACAGCAAGCATACGATGAATAGAATTAGAAACGTCGGTCAACTTCTCAATTGCAACATCCAAACGATCATGAATCTTTTTCTGATCGTGGAGTTCTTTTTTGAGAAGTTTGACCTCCGTTTCCAACTCCGTCATGACTAGTCTTCTTTAGTCCACATTGTCCAGGCACCCCAAATAATTGCAGCCCACGCTGCCCATTTTGCAAAGGGTCCAAGAAAGAGAAACACCAGACCGACAGCTACAAGAGCTGCTCCGTCCCAAGATGTTCTCTCGGCTAACCTACTTTTTATCCAGTTACCCATTTAGTTCTCCTTAATTTACTTAGCACAAGCATAGCAATTGATTTCCATACCAACTGCAATCTCTGTGACTATAGGTGTTGTCCACATTTACCCTCTCCTTTCAATATTGAGTAATTATCATACTATTATATAGTTTGTTTTAAACAGCGTCATCAAAACGATTTTGATGACGGAATAACCAAACAACAATTACTAATGCGATAAGACCAGTAAGGCCTGCATTACCAAGTTGTGTAACTACTCCAATTATGTTACCAACAACATCACCCCCAACGAAAGGGACGGCAGCGCCGAACAGCACTCCCCACACTATTCCTAGTGTAAGTAACATAACACTAATATGAGTGAGCCCGATTATCCAGGCTCCTGCTCTATTCATAATATCCATTTATTTCTCCTTTTCTAGTTTCTCTAGTCTGGCTTCTAATAAGTCAAATTTCTTTGCTACATTAGGATATTTTTTCTTCCAATTGTTTTCATCTTTCAGAACCTTCAACCCCAATTTTTTAGAAGCCCATGTCGAAACATCATCAACTTTCTTGTAGAACCAAATTCCTAGTTTAGTGTCTGCAAACCAACTGTTTGTAGCACTACCAAGAATTGACCCTGCAATATTACTAATTAAAAAAAACCACATAGTTAATTACTTTGCACTATGGATTCTCCATCCCATATTATACAACAGGCACAAGGGTCTTGCTCTGTACACAGGCATGGATCACAATCACATAAAGGATTTGTACATTCTTCATTAATACAGTCTATTCCGACCATTTTCCCTCCTAAACACCTGGCTCTGGCCAGGATTCCTTTCTCTCGTTACATAACATGCAACGACAATAATTACATTCACATGAATCATATTTATCTGTCACACCAATACCAACAAAACTGGCACAAGTCTTTCCACAATGCGATTCATGTTTACAATTTTTACAAAGTGTCATTTAATCATCATCACATAATTCGCAACGACAATTCTTGCATATTTCAAGGAACTGTTGAGGAAGTTCTTGCCTTGACCTACCACTAGTTGGCCAAGGTTCATCACGTTTCAAAGATACACCACAATGAGATTTATAACCACAATTTCTACAGAGTGTCATTAATCTCCATCTCTAGGAATGATAGACCAACGACCAAACATTCTTACTGAATAGTATGCAGCTGCAATTTTCCACCCTGCAACCGCTGGGTTGGCATCTTTCATTGCCATATGAAATACATTATCAGCTGCTCTCTTTGCTTCCCGAATTACTTTTGGGTCTTCCCAGCTTCCTAATCCTTGACTCTTTTCAGCACGATATTGACGAATACGTTTATAAAGAAGATCGTGAATAATTGCAGCACGAGCAACATCCCAAGGTGCAATAAATGCCCAGCATATTCTAGGAACAGATGCAAGGTCTGTCTCAAAATCCTTTGAACAAGTGATCTTAGAACCCTTTACCTTAACACCAACACGCTCCAATGCATCCTCATCTATATCAGGATTTGTATATGATAATGCTCTCTCTAAAATCCACTTACGAGGTGGATTATATTCTGCTGATATTTTGTTATTAAACTTGCCCATTTGTTTTATCCTTAATTGTCTGTAACATTTTAGATGAAATCCTTAATTTTTTCTTTCCTATTTCTTTTCTATCATCTGGAATTTCTTCCACTAATGATGCATTTAAATCCCAAGGGCCCCAATGTTTATATTTCAACATATTGACCATAGTTTTTTCTTTGTCATATTCTACATACGCACCCTTTTCTTTAGGGTCAATACCTGCTTGTTTAAAATACGCTTCTTTACGCATCGTAACTGTTTTACCGTTACTATTATCAAAAACTACATCACCTAATTTATTAAAGGCATGTTCAAATCTACGACCTTTTAATTTTCCCTCTCCATAAACAAACGCATGAACACATTTCATCCCTGACTTTTCCATTTCATCTGTAAGTTGTAACATCAATCTTCCAGCCGCTTCAAAACAATCACCCAACTTTGCTTCTGTTAAAACAGTTTTAAATGACTCAAACCGTTTCATTTTTTCTCTTCTTCTTCTGTTGGTTTGGGTGCCACTGCTTTTTCATAATATATAATTATCTCTTTCTGTTGTAATATATATCGTTTTATTTCAGCCATGTTCAAAGCAAGGGTTTCGTAATCTCTAACACTTAGAGCATAAAATAAAAAGTCTGCATTTTCTTCCATAAACCTTTTCTTAAAATCTTCAAACGTATCCTCTGTAACAACATAGAAATGAATATTATTCATACTCATAGGTTTGGGACGATTCTGTGTAGGAATTACCCTTTCAACCTCTACGGTTTTTATTTCTATTGTTTTAAGAGGATTTTTAAAATAGCTGCAACCACTACTCAGAAGGAGTATCGACAGGATCAGGCTCAAGGGCACTAATCTCTTCAAAACTTTCAAATAATTTCTTTGTTCCACGATTTATCGTCTTTTCCACTAGGCCTGGTTTCTTTAAACTAAGTTTAGCAAGATCATGTTTACGCAACTTATCTATAAGTGTATTCTTATAGTCATTTGCAGCCTCTAACTTAGTATTTAGTTCTTTATTGAGTTCGTTAAATTTTGCTGCATCTGCTATAAGGACATCTATAGTCTGTTTTTGTGTACTTGCAGCTTGTTCTAGTTTCGCACTGTTCTCTGTAAGTATTGCAATTCGTGCTTGCGTGTCTGTATAGTAGTAATAGGCACCATAACCTACACCACCAATAAGTCCAAGAACTAAAATTAGTATGTATATTTTTAACATTGATATATTTAGGTGATTTTTAACCCAAGGCTATCGCAAGTGCAGTAGCGCTGGCGTCTGTTAAAGTAGTTACTCTTGACAATGCAGCTTTTCTATTAGTTCCACCAGCACCATCATCTACAATAATTAAATCTGATGAAGTTAAGGCTGCACCAATATCAGTACCACCATCAATATCCAATGTAGTTAATGGCGTAGTTCCTGCTGATAATCCAGCACCAGAACCTTCGACATTTGCAACCAGTGTACCAGTTGTAACTGATAGATTGCCTGTATCAGATGCAACTGCTGTTGTTGTACCTACTTGAAATTTATCTGCACTTTCATCCCAATGGATAATGGCATTGTCTCCCGTAGAACCACGTTCAATAATAATACCACTGTCATTTGAATTACTACCAGCACCAGTATTTAATTCTATAAGATTATCTTCTACTACCATGTTCGTAGTAGCTACTGTAGTTGTAGTACCATTGACTGTAAAATTACCAGTAACCGTTAAATTTTGAGAAGCAATAATATTACCAGAAGAATCAATGGCGATAGAATCAGTATCACCAACTGAACCAATATTACCATCATTAGGAATAACTACATTACCGCCAGTAGTCATCACACCAGCACCAGTGTATGTACCCGATACATCAAGATTACCATTCAAATCAACAGTAGTTGCAGTAATCTCAACTTCCGTATCAGCATCTATATCCAATTGTCCATCAGCACTAGAATATATTTTTAGTGCGGAATCACGAAATGTTAAGTACATAGTAGTGTTTAATAGCAGACCAGCATCAGCAACGTGTGTTAGAGTAACATCTTGGTCATCACCAAATCCTATAACAGCACCATCAGCAAGATATAAATCTGACCACTCTAAAGAAGTCGTTCCAAGAGCGGCACCATCAGATGCATCTGGTACTACAGCCGTTGTTGCAGTTATTGTGGTTGCCTGAAAAGTTCCATTAGTTGTTAACCCTGCATCAGCTGAATGAGTTAAAGTAATGTCCTGAT
>CALBXV010000610.1 GCA_937890045.1 uncultured archaeon | reverse complement strand
AGGTATAAGTATTTTTTGTTTCATCAAGCTCTAAGTAAATAGTTATTGCATTTATATTTTTGAATCTTGTTTGATTTGCTTCTTCTACCAGTTTATTTAATCGTCGTTTTAGACTTAACAATCTCGTATATTCTATCTCGTATTTAGACCTTCTCCCCCGCTCTCTTGCGAACCTCAAGTTCCCTATCTCCACACCGGTAGCCTCCATATAGAGTTCCTTTTCTTCTATTTCTCTTTGCACATCTAGAATAGCTGAACTAAAAACCATAGTCGGCTCAATATTTACATTTATTAAAGGTGTTGGGAAAAAGTGCTGCATAATATAAGGTAAATCTGATAATTCAGGAAGATCTAAAGGCTTTAATTGTTCTAATAATCTAAGATTTTGAGTATCTCCTATTAAGTCTACTGATATTTCCCACCATCCAGGGAATCCCTCCAAGCTTCTTGAACTAACATTCTGTATAACACACTGGGTGAATCCAAGAGAGTTTAGTAAGTGACCAGAAAATACACCAGTATTTAATCCAGTATTATTTCCTGATAATGTTAGTTTGTCCCTTCCTAATAGAGAAGTATGTCCAGACATAATCATACTTCCAACTTCTTGAACGGCTTCCTTCATATCAGTGAGTATCTTGTGTAATCGTTCATCTCTTGTTCTAAGTGATAAAGTTACTGTAGGATTTGGAGTTCCCATATGTTGAAAAGTAGGAGTTGAACTAGAACTTAAATATAAAGGTATTACATTATTTGCATAATTATAGGTAATACTTTGAAGAACAGATTGAAAACGATATCTATAGGGATATGCAGGATCTTTTTCATAATGTTCTCCCTGTTGTACAAGAGTATCTATAGCAACAGCTTCTCCAAGAGCTTCCAAGGCTCGTTTTTGTTCAACAGTTTTAGCATCAAAAATTCCAGCTGCTTTTTCGACAGGAGTTAGCGGAGCAACGGGATTATTCTGCCAAGATAATTCCACATGAACTTTATCATAATTTAGTAAACTTTCAATTTCTTGTATTCCGAAGAAAGCAAGTGGATCAGATGCCATCTTCTCATATAAAGGTTTTATTATTTGCTCAAATGCATTAGTAATTGGTTCGTCGTTATCCCCTACTCGTATTACCTCATCAGAATTTTCTATTTCTTTTTGTATCAGTGTATCAACCCAATCTAGTAAATTTTTAGTTACACTCTGAATCTCTAAATTTTGATCTACATACAGTGTGCTTTCAAGATTAATTTCAAATGCTTGTATAATATCAGTCCACGAGCCGTCTACAGCTTTGCAGTCAGCCTGATTTTCTTCAGTTCCTGTTGAACGACCTCCAGTACATTCTCCAAGGGCTGATACGATTAGATTACCTTGCTCAAGAGCACTTGAATTTACGTAAGGTACAAATATATCCTTCTTAACAAGATCAGTAATATATAGTCTTAGACTTTCATCAATTCCATCCCATAGTTGTCTTGCTTCTTTTACAAAACTTACTGATTTAAGAAAGTTATCTATAAGGTAAGAAATACTTGGCCTTGAATCTATAGGTTTATAAAGTTTTTTTAACTCTGCGGTACTCATCATTTCCAGCTGTGCTATTGCCGTGTTCATAAGAGTATATACTTTTGATAAAGCAAACATTCTTTCTTTGAAAACTGTTTGAACAGTTCTAAATCCTCTAGGAGTATTATATGTTAGATATAAACGATCATTATGTTCTGGGAGATATGGAGGCCAGTACTTTTCTTTATCTGGTTCATCGTTCTTATCAGATAAACCTCGGTCTGCTCCGATATGAGTAGGGAAGTCTCTAAGAACATTTTTATATTGAATTTGAAAGGGCTCCGACTCTTGCGGATATAGCGTAGTATGATCAGGATCATCTGGTCTATATGTACTTCCAGAGTGATTTCCTATTTCAATTATATGTTTTTTTCCAACAGAATCTAAGATTTCTATTGTTGATTTAGCATTCGGATCAGGATTATTTACTGGATCATTATCATTTGGATCATGAGTAGATCCTAATATAGTATTGTCTAAAGAATATCTAAGGGCTTTTTCTATAGAAACTTCTCTAGCAATATCCCATGTTTTCCACATTTTAGCTTGTACTCCGTATGGAAATCTATTCATCTTAATTAAGGAGATATGCGCCTGAATACTATTGGGAAATCCAGGAATAGTACTGAGAGATATATTTTCCAAATATATGGGGATTGGATTAAATCTTCTTTTAAGAGCTTCTGCATCAGTTAGATCATGCTCAGATATTGTGTGAAAAGAATTCTTTCTACCTATCCAAGAATCAAATATAGTTGTATTTTGGACAGTACTGAAGGGCATACTTTGATACATTGCTACAAGTGGACGTAATTGTTCATTTATTGCTATTTCGCCCGAGAAATAAAGAGTTATATCAACTCTTGACATCTCATTATTAGTAGTAAGAACAGGATCTCCCTTAGTTCTAATAGTAGGAATAGACATGGCCTGATTTGTAGTACCAAAGCGCATGGCTACAGGAGGAATACTAAAGAGGATATCTCCAATATACATATGTCCGGTGGTATCTGCATCTATTCCAGCTTTATATAATTTAGGATCATCGTGTAAAAGTTCATATGTAGGTTTGGCAGATTTCTCTCTCTCAAAAGCTGCAGTAGCGGCCACCTCAGTAGGCTTAGCTTTATCCCTTATCGATTGAATAGCTTGCTTTCTCCATAGTCTGAAATCCATCCCATTCATATACTTTTTATTAAAAACTTTGTCAATCCAAGGTCTCTGTTCAAAAATATTTCTAATAACACTATCTGGAGATGCCGAGTCCCATTTAAGTTTTAGCCAAGAAACAGCGTCATCTAGTAGTTTAGAAGAAGAAGTTGGTGTCTTAAATACTTCACCAAGTGTTGACTTTCCAGTTATAGCAGAATCACTATTAGCCATATAGCCCAAATAAGTTATTTCATTTGTTATATCCGTATATATCCGTTCATTTAACTGGTCTACTGTCCAGTTTCCCCTCCAACCTGAACCACCCCCTCTAGGATTATTAATAACATAATGTTCTACTGTTGCTAAGTTTCTATTTCTTAGCCTA
>CALBXV010000609.1 GCA_937890045.1 uncultured archaeon | reverse complement strand
AATGCAAGACTTGCTCGTGAAAATGCTGAAATGCTTGCCGAAGAAGAACGCAAGATGGAAGAAACTAATCATGGTTTAAGGTTTGCAATTCGTCCCATTAAAGATTTTTCTTTAGGAAGAATTGAATTTCCTATGGATATTATTGATGAGATTAATGACCACATTGATAATGTCATTATTCCAAAAAGTGACAGCTTTGCAGATGGTCTTGTAGGTCAACTTAAAAATGATGAGAAGTCAGCACAATTAGATTTTCCATTTGGTGATGAAATCGGTAAACAACTAGAAACAGTTTTCAATCAAGTTGGTAGTACATATCTTAAACAAGGATATGATAGAGATTCAAAAGCTGAGGTTTTTCAGTGTTGGACAAACCATGCTTATGCTGGAGATTATAATCCTTATCATGATCATGGATGTCAAACCTTAACTGGTATATCGGGATTTCTTTGGTTAAAGGTTCCAGAGTGTATTGAAAAGCTTGCTGAAGTTCCAGAGAGTTTGCAGGGTGCTAGTGGATCAGTTGATGGTTTCACTCACTTGATTTGGGGTCAAAACAGTCGAAAAGATATTCTACAGTTGCGTGGTCAAACTGAAGATTATGTAAAACCTGTTGTTGGTGTAATGGTGATATTCCCAAATTGGTTGAAACATCAAGTAACGCCTTTCTTTGGTGAAGGTGAAAGACGTTCTATGGCTATGAATTGGAATGTAAAAGATTCAGAACAAGAGATTATGAAACATATGTCAGAACGTGAGAAGAAAAATTATGAAAAACTCAAGGCTGAAAAAGATTGATTACAAATACAATGAGAATAAAGCACTTGTTGAATTAGAGAAGTACATCAACTCTACCTATGATGAACACTATAGCAAGAACAAGTTTCAAGCTACAGAGTTTATTATAGATGGTGGCCACGGTGAAGGTTTCTGTATCGGTAACATAATGAAGTATGCACAACGATATGGAAAAAAGAATGGCAAGGACAGAAGGGACTTGCTAAAAGTTATTCACTATGGTATTATTGCTTTACACATTAACGATATGGAGAATAGTGAAAATGAGAATGCCTAGTAATATTAATGATTGGGAAACCACAGAAGATTGGGAAAATATATATGCTGTCGGAAGAAGGTATACAAAGATATATAATGAAGGTGTTGCCCAAGCTAACAGAGGAAATGTAAAAGAGTTTATTAGAATACTTTCTTCTATTGCAGATGTTAAAGAACGCCATAAAGATAACCTTATGGCTTTACCCGAAAAACCAGATCATGAAGTTGTTGCCAAAGCTCAAATGCAATTAGCTAATTTTTATTTGTTTGGTAGAAAACAAACAGATGACGGCAGTATTATTGAAACGAGAAAAGATACTAGGAAAGCATTTCATTATATGACTCTTGCTGCTGAAAATGGTAATGTCAGTGCTCAACAAAATCTTGCTACAATATATGAGACAGGTCTTGATCCTGATGGAGAATCAATTCCAGATGTATCTGTAGATTATAAAACGGCATTGAAATGGTTTCATAGTGCTGCAAAACAAGGTTCTAAACTTGCGGCAGAAGAGGGTAAGAATTTATATGAAAAAATGAGGCAGTGGCGGTTCCACCCCTCAACCTCAGAATGGGTGGGTAAATAATGACTGATTTACATAAAGAACTACTTAAAAACACTTTTAAACTACTTGTGTTTGTAGGTGTGATTATGGGTGTGGTGTTTGCATCAGAATTTATATTTGGAACGGTTTCTTATGCATTTATGGCATTTGGATTAATATTTTGTGGAATGTTTATATGGAACATCTCTATGAGTAATATATCGCTTCGGCAAATGGGCCCACAAGATGGGCGCAATTCTAAGTAAGGAGAAGTTAAATAATGAATCTTAGTAATGAAACGGTTTCTGTATTGAAAAATTTTGCAACAATCAATCAGAACCTTGTGATAAAAAGTGGTGACAATATTTCTACTATTTCAGCACAGAAGAACATAATTGCAAAAGCTACGGTAAAGGAAACTTTTCCAAAGGATTTTGCAATATATGATTTGAATGAATTTCTTGCTGCGTTATCTCTTTTTGAAAAACCAGATTTAGATTTTCATGATGATTTCGTTGTGATAACAGAGAATGGTTCAGCGGCTAAATCTCTTAAATATTGGTATTCTGATCCATCAGTTGTAACTACAACAACTAAAGAAATTACAATGCCAGAGTGTGAAATCTCATTTTCTTTAGGTAATAATATGTTGTCGGATGTTCAAAAGGCTGCTGCTGTTATTGGTGTTCCAGATATGGTATTGCAAGCAATGTCTGCTGGTAAAGCAGTTTTGAAGGTGACTGATAAGAAGAACTCGACTGCAAATGATTATGCAGTTGGTGTTGATGTTAATAATGAAGATGGTAAAGATTTGCCATATAAATTCTGGTTTAAAGTTGAAAATCTAAAACTTTTAGCTGGTACATATAATGTGGCAGTTTCGTCTAAAAATATTAGTCATTTTGTTAATTCAAATGTTGATATTGGTTATTGGATTGCTTTGGAACCAGAATCCAAATATGATGCTTAGGGGAATTTCATGTCAGACACGTTTTTGTGGGTGGAGCAATATCGTCCCAAAGATATAGAATCATGCGTTCTTCCTGTAGGTTTAAAAAATACACTAACTGATTTTGTTAATGAAGGTAATATACCTAATTTAATTCTATCAGGCAAATCTGGTGTAGGCAAAACTACAGCTGCAAAAGCTATGTTATATGAGTTGGGTTCAACTCATATAATGATTAATGGTTCTGAAGAGTCAGGAATTGATGTTCTACGAACCAAGATTAAAAACTTTGCATCTACTGTATCACTTCATGGTGGTCGTAAGTATATTATACTTGATGAAGCAGATTATCTAAATCCACAGTCAACTCAACCAGCCTTGCGTGGGTTTATGGAAGAGTTTCATAAGAACTGTGGATTTGTTTTTACTTGCAATTATAAAAATCGTTTGATACCGCCACTACATTCTCGTTGTAGTGTTGTAGATTTTGCTATTCCAAATTCTGAAAGACAAAAACTTGCAGCGGAATTCTTTGGTAAAGTAATTAATATTTTGGAAGACCAGAATATTAAATATGATAAAAGAGTTGTTGCAGAAGTAATCAATAAATACTTTCCAGATTGGAGGCGAGTGCTAAATGAGCTTCAAAGGTATTCTATATCGGGTACGATTGATGCTGGTATACTTGTAGATATTGCTGAAGTAAATATCAAAGAGTTGATGCACTCCATGAAAAATAAGGAATTTACAAATGTTCGCAAATGGGTTGTTGATAATTTGGACAATGATTCTGTTCGTTTGTTTCGCCGTATTTATGATAGCCTTTATGAGTTTGTGGATGGTAGTAGTATTCCTCATGTGGTTGTTATCCTTGGTGAGTATCAGTATAAGTCAGCTTTTGTTGCAGATCAGGAAATCAATTTGATGGCGTGTTTTACAGAAATTATGGCAAGAACTAAATTTAAATGAAATGAGGAAAAAATTTAAATGAAAATTGATATTTACGATAATGTTTTAGAAGAACATAATGCTATACTAGTTGATAATGAAGTTAGAAAATTAAAATGGGAATATGATTACAAATCAGCAACAAATAAACCAAATTTACATTGGCATGTTGTTTTGGGGCACAATAGGGAAGAATGTGTTGGTGGAGGATATGATTGGGCTGATAATATTTTTGAACATGCGAAGAACAAATTGGATTTTGAATCTTTGTATGGTATCACTGGGTATGAAAGAATTTATTGTAACGCTCACACTTTTGGAATAGAACCTCATCTTCATTTTGATGATTCAGATTCACCTATTCCACTAGACCAAAGGTATACTTTCGTTTTCTATCCAAAACTTGATTGGAAAGCAGAGTGGGGCGGCGGTACAATTATTTACAATAAGGATACTTTGGAGATAGAAGGCCAAACCAAATATAAAGGAAATCGAATGGTTGCTTTTCATGGTGGGGCACATCCACATGGTGCAGCGCCAGTTTCTCGACATTGTTATGAGTTAAGGGTTATTATTGTTTTTAAGTGTATTGTGTCATAATGTATGCCCTACGGGATTATCTTAATGCTATAAATCAAACCAAAGAACCTCTTTTAGACACTGAAGACGAAGATTGGGAAAAGAAATATTACCCATTCATAATCAACAAATGTATTTCTCCATTCCCCGACACCATTATGTTGGTGAATGAAATCAATCAACTACATCATTTAGATAAGAAACTCCAGTTCGATTTTTTAATAAATAGTTTACGACCAAGAAAAAGATACACTCCTTGGCTGAAGGCGAAGAAATTAGAAAATCTAAAGTATGTTAAAGAGTATTATGGATACAATAACGAAAAGGCAAAGGCCGCTCTTGATATACTAAATGATGAACAAATTTCTGCCATAAAAATAAGATTAAATAAAGGTGGAAGAGATGGAAGAAATTAATTGGACACAGGAGCAGATGCTAGAGGTAGGGCTGAAAGAGCCCGATGATTTTTTAAAGGTACGAGAGACTCTATCTCGTATCGGTGTAGCTTCCCGAAAAGAAAGAAAACTATATCAGTCCTGTCATATATTACATAAACAAGGACGGTATTACATTGTGCATTTTAAAGAGTTGTTTGCTCTTGATGGAAAGAAAACCAACCTATCTAAAAATGATATAGCAAGGCGTAATACGATTGCAAATCTCTTAAAGGATTGGGACTTGGTTACTATTATTGGAGAAGTGGATGAAGTTGCTCCCCTAAGTCAAATTAAGGTGCTTTCGTTTAGTGAAAAAAATGAGTGGACATTAGAAACCAAATATAACATAGGCAAGAAGAAAGAGGCCTAATGGAAAAGTTCTCAGAGTTTATCACAGAAGAAAAGGATGAGCCATATAAGTTATTGATTCTATCACATGATGATCCTTTAGACCCTAATGAAACTGGACCACTAGTTCGGAAAAATGCTTCTGAGATGGGTATTGATGTATATCTTGCAGAATTTTCTGGAATGTATATGGAAGATAAGGGTAAGGATCAATTAGTATATTCTTTTCCTGTAAATGATAAAGGACAGGCAGAATTGCCTGGCATGAAAGATGGTGTAGAGTATGATAAACCTTTTAAGATAAATCCTAATAATACATTGGTCATGGCCAGAGGTCTTGGTTCTACAGTTAAGACCGGCAATTTGTCTTGGCGGGTCGCTTGCATAAACTTGGAGAAACAAGGTTACACTGTTATCAATTCTGTTCGTTGTAATGACATTTGTAATGACAAATGGTATAACCAAATCGTTTTTCAACAGAATGATATTCGTACACCAAATACAGTTTTAGTTCGTCACTCAGAAGGTGCTGAGGAAGCAGCAGAAAGACTTGGTGATAAGTTTCCAATGATTCTCAAGACGGCTGTTGGTTCTAGAGGTGTTGGTGTTATTTGGGTTGAGAGTTTAAAATCACTTAACAGTATTATACAGTTGTTATACAGAGAAGATGAGTTTGTTGATATTCTTCTTCAAGAATATATAAAGACAGACTATGATGTTCGAGTCATAATTGCATCTGGTAAAATTTTAGGTGCAATTAAGAGGCCAGTAGTAGGGGATGATTTTAGAAGTAATGTTTCTCAGGGATCAAAGCCACAACCTCATGAATTAACAGACCTTGAAGCCAAGGAATCACTACGAGCTGCAGTTGTAGTTGATGGTCAAGTTGTTGGTGTTGATTTTATACCATCAAAAAATAGAGACAAGGAAAGTCCTTACTTTATCGAAGTTAATTCTACGCCGGGTCTTATGGGTATTGAAGCAGTTCTTTCAAAGTATCGTGCATCAACTGTGAAAGCTTTGGGAGTAGGTAAGGATCGTAGCATCACAAAAGAAATATTGAAATTATATATGAATCGTGACAACTGGACACTTGACAATTAACTCCAAAGGTGATATAGTTATTGTATGAATTTTTATACTAATGTAATTCAATGGGGAAATGAACTACTTGTTCGTGAAGTTAAGAATGGTCAACGAACCAAAGATCGAATTACATATTCCCCCACACTTTATGCTCCTGTAAAAAAACAAACTCCATATAAAAATCTTACTGGTGGTTATGTCACTGATTTGACATTTACCACTATAAAAGAAGCTAAGGAGTGGGTTGAATCTATGAAGGATCAACCGCATCTTGTTTATGGGAATACTCAATATCCCTATACCTATATCTCTGATACCCATAAAGGTCAGGTTGATTGGGATTTGGAAAAGATACTTATTGTAACGATTGATATTGAGGTTCAATGTGAAAATGGATTTCCTTCACCAAAACTTGCTGAAGAAGAACTCTTATCTATTACAATCAAAAATCATCAAACCAAACGTATTGTAGTTTGGGGTATTGGAGATTTTGAAACAGATCGTGGGGATATAACTTACATAAAATGTGAGGATGAAGCACATCTACTACAAGAGTTTCTTGTCTTTTGGGAGAAATATCATCCAGATATTGTTACTGGCTGGAACTCTGAGTTCTTTGATATTCCATATGTGTGTAATCGAATCAAGAAGTTGTTTGGTGAAAATCAGTTAAAACGACTTTCTCCTTGGGGCGGTGTAAGAGAACGTGAAGTATATCAGATGGGGAGACACCATCAGGTGTATGAAATACAGGGAATTGCTGCACTTGATTATTTTGATCTATATCGCAAATTTACATATACTGCTCGAGAATCCTATCGACTAGACTATATTGCAAAGGTTGAATTGGGTGAACAAAAGTCTGGTAATCCATTTGAAACTTTTCGTGAATGGTATACAAAGGATTATCAGTCCTTTATTGAATATAATATCAATGACGTTGAACTTGTCGATAAACTAGAAGACAAGATGAAATTGATTGAGTTGTGTCTGACTATGGCTTACGAGGCAAAGGTAAACTATACAGATGTTCTTGGCACTGTTCGTTATTGGGATATACTCATATATAATTATCTGAGA
>CALBXV010000608.1 GCA_937890045.1 uncultured archaeon | reverse complement strand
AGTTAAGTAATATCCAACATCTTTCGTTACACTATTTTCGCCAAGCAATTTCTTTACTTCTTTAGTAACAGTAACTGCATCTATTTGCTTTTTACCCTTCTCAAGTATATCGAATGATTTCCATACTTTATCATTAAATCTATAATAAAATGCATGTTCATTCTTTATCCATTCACAAGCAGTCCTATATGTATCATTTCCTCCTTTAAGAATTGAGCCTAATACAGCTGATTCAGCTTCTGTATTGACAGGCAATGTTGTGTTAATCATATTTCACCTCTTTCTAAAATAGTATCCCTTGTTCTTGTGTTTCATAATTAGTAATAACAAGTTCAGTTCTTTGTTTTTTATCAGCCGATCCAGCATATACAGTATATATCTCTTTAACATTATAATCTTTAAACATATCACGTATATCTGCTCGATCATCATAACTGACCATGAATTTTCCATCTGCATTATTTATTGTATCACATATATCTTTAACATCTTTATGTTCTTCAATTCCAAATGTATGCATGTAGTATGATTTACGTTCACTTGCTACTACATATGGTGGGTCAAGATACCACATATCTGTATCTTTAGGTGGATAGTGTTTAACCAAATCTCTAAAATCTCTGTTCTCTATTAATACATTATCCATTATTTCTCTCGAATACTTTAGCTCTTCTACGAGCTCGTGTTTCCAATTAACTGTTGCTTTCTTACTAAATGAGTTATTAGGATTTCTATTGAAACTATTTTTAATAACAAAGTAATATGCAGCAGCTCTTTCAACATTTGGGTACTCTATAATTTTTCCTGAGTGAACGACTTCTTTGGCTTTGTCATAATAATCTTTTGACTTGGGAATCCAATAAACTAAATCACTAAATTTATCGAATTCTTTCGCTATCGTAATATATAAGTTAACGACATCATTATCAATATCATTTATGATAGATCCAGTAGATTTTGTCTTTCTGAAGAACATACTAAGACCTCCTGCAAAGACTTCTATGTATCTTTCATGTGGATATAACATTGGTACAAGTTCTTTACTAAGATTATATTTACCACCATAATAAGGAATTATTACAGGACACCTAGTAAATTCTACGTGTGTCATTTCATCTCCTTATATCTTTCTTCAGTTTCTTTCCAATCTAATTATAAGAAGCGCTTGGTAGATGTAATGCCTGAGCCCAGACATAACCGTTCCTTGCCTGTCTTATTGGACAGGAATCCAAGTCTCACTTCTAAGTTACTTTAAGCTGCTACTTTCTCTTTGTCTTCATGTTTAATGGTTACAACTGCTGACAGGAAGGGACTGCTGTTATTTTTGGTTCTGGACTTCCAAAGAGCTAACTGATAATCTTTATCATTAATAGTTAGTTTGCCTTTAAAATCAGGTTGTTTATCATTTTGTTTTTCTTGTGGAAAGCAAGCTCCTTTACCAACTTGTTCGTATTTAGGCATTTTATTCTCCTTTATTTATTATGCTTTAGCCATATGCTTGACAGATTTATATATTTCTTGTTCAAGCTTATGTGTTGATTCTTTGTTTCTATTAGCATTATGGGTTAATGTCCATGTAGCTGCATTAAGTAGATCCCAATAATTGTTAATATCTTTACTTGTAATATAGTTAATTAATGGTTCTATATATGGTTCAGGAAACATTGTAACTAACTTAACTATATCTTTAGAGTTCAATTTAGTATCTATAAGTTTAGGGAAATCTTCTTTAAAAACCAACTGAATATTATCAACAGTTTCTTCAACTAGCTTTGATATTCTGCCGTTTTGTAGAGAAGGATTATGGATACTATGTCTATTAGATGATCTATGTGTTACATATCCAACTACAAGACCATTACTACATATTAATCTAAATGCACCACCTAGAACAGATATTTCACATGATCCGTCGTAACTGTTCTTAATGATAATATTTGGTGTAACTACATCACCTTTGTCAATAGGTACTTTTATCTTTGGGAAATTATATACCCACTGAGTTCTTGCACCATTACCAAATGATTTAACATCTGTTAATACACCGTCATTTTCTTTTATAATCTTTGACGATTTATTCATAACAGTTTCATTTGATACTAATTGATATTCATTAGACATACAGCTGATTACATGATTAGTATCTTCTCTAACTATTAATTTAAATCCTGTGTCTTCTTTTAAGTCACCATTTCCTGCTAAATCATACATAACAGGACATTCTTTAACTGGGAACAATGCTTGATCCATTGTTGTATTCATATCTTACTCCTTTACTTTTTGATTACTTCGGTATCACCACCTATTAGAATACCACCATATCTCATGTAGTATTTATCTAATCTTAAATCTTCATCATATTGCCAATACTCAGGTACTTTAGTTATTACAACACGTGTACCCATTTCACCTTGTTTAAGTACTATACCATGCATATGCCCATCATTGAGCATAAATGGGTCACCTTCCTTCAGATTCTTCAGCTTCTGCAGCTTTACGGAAATGTTCTTTTTCTTCTTCTTTGTATTCATCATATATTCTCTTTATGCTGTCACGAAGTGTAAATAGTTCACCAGCATAATCATAATTATCAGATTTCATATTCTCCGCTGTTAGTGTAAGTGAATTAATTATTTTAACTAATTCGTTAATTGAAAATCTAGCTGTAATGTATCCAATATTATTATTTTCATCTATTTTTAACATTCTAACTCCTTTCAAACTATTAGAATAGTATTATTTATCGATATTTAGTATCTAGAATCGATTATTATCAGTTTAATGAGATCAACTATCATTATAACTATATGCCTCGATTAAACTATCATTTTTACAGTTTGGACAAATTAGATTATGTGTACCTAATTTAGGAAAGTTATTTAAGTATTTATAAGAATTACCTACATAGTGCCATGCTTTATTACATAATATACATAGCTTAGGATTGGCTTTCTTATCTTCTTTCTTTTTTTTAATCAAACTGTGACTTTCTTTTTGAACATTGTGATACCACCATCCATTATCTTTAGCAGGCTTTCTCAACTTACTAAACTTACTCTTCTTCCTCAACTAATTCCTCAAATGTATATGTTTTATTAAATTTAGGAACATATTTATTATTAACCTCAACAGTCTTAAACTTAAAATTTATTCTTATCTCTATTTCAGCATCACCTGCAGGATAAGGTTGTATTCCAAATGATATATTATCTTCCATTGCTGCTGTATCACTAGTATATCCACTACGCATCATTTCACAAAATACTATTCTTGCTAAATATGATGGATCATCCCATCTTTGTCGTCTATTTAACGCTCTTTTAACATTCTCTAACATTTCATTAACACCCCAATGTGTATACAAAAATATACTATTAGGTTCATCTTTTAAATCATATCTTATTTCTACTGTTCCTCTTGCTCCCATAATTTTATCTCCTTTGTTTTAATTTACAGATTCAAACTTTATTTTTTTTAGGTACAGTTTTTATTATATCCATACCTAACTGTTTATCATAGATGAATTCAATCTCATCTAATTCTGCTAATTTAACTAAAGCTGGTATAGCTAATAGTTCTGCAGGTACATATCCTTTTTCTTTCTCTGCATCTTTACATGCTTTCATCCATATTTTATTAGCTTTTTTATTCATTTTCTTTCTCCTTTATCGCAATGTTCTTTTAGTTCAATTGGATTTTTGCCGTGTACATATTTAATCATTTCGTTAAATATGCTTGAGTTTTCTTCTCTTATCATTCCTTTTTTTTCTAATGACATTCCCTGAATCCAATTTTCTGGTTGAACAATTCTCATACGTCTAAATAAATGCAATAGCAGTCCATATAGCAAGTAAAAAAAGGAATTTCGCAAACAGATCTCCAAATTTTTGATTCATAATATAATCCTTACATTATTAACTATAATACAATTACTTAAAACCTTCATTTATTATATCCAGTAAATCTAATAGTATATTATTATACTCAGGAT
>CALBXV010000607.1 GCA_937890045.1 uncultured archaeon | reverse complement strand
ATGTTTCTCACCTTCATGATATCCGACATAGTAAGCTACACTACCAACAATCACCAATCTAACCAGTTGACGAATCTTTTGTCTTTCAGCCATTTTTTTACGTTTATCAGCTGGATGCTGTTCTCCACGTTTTGAATGGGCTCTTTTGTGAGCGGCATCAAATTTTCTCCATTCAGCATCTTGTAAGTGTCTAACTACTATTGCACCTGTTGATTCTTCTTTTACTTCTTCTTTCTCTTGTGCCATTAAAGGTAAAGTAAAAGATAAAATTAAAATACTTGAAATTAACTTCTTCATAATATTGCCTCACTTTGTATATAATTAAATAGTTTTACCCATATATAAATATTATATATCTACATTAATTAGTATCAAACCTTACAACAAAAGCTAAAGCTAATTCTCTATCATTTTTAATTGGATTTGCTAATTTACCTACAGCCAATAACTCATTTTCATCATTATATAAACCAACTGATGTAACATATGTTGCAAAATCAGAGTGGGTTGCAACGCCTATAAGTTCAGTTCCTATTTTAATTGGGTTAACTCCATGACTTGAAACAAAAGATCCTGAAGAATATCCAAATCTATCATATTGAAATGTATCATGGATTGTACCACTCCAAAGAGATGCTGTCCACGCACTTCCAGGTGTTGCATAACTACTACTATAACCTACTTTCAAACTATTATTTGTCGTTCCTAAAAATTCATTTTCACCCAGTCTACACGTATATTCTCTCTCATAAATTGTTTCAGTAGCATTAAATTTTACAGTAAACCCATTACTACCAGAATTTGCTCCAACTCTTGAATATGACCCCGTATCCGTTATTACAATAAGTCCATCATCATAAAAAACATTGCCAACCACACTACCACTATTAGTTGATGGTGATGGAGTTTTTGTTGAATAACTACTAGAATGGGCTACATCATATAAATTACCAAAACCATCATCTTCCAAAACAAGTGTTGCTGCTGTGCTATTATCTGTTATTCTTACTGATTTTTTTTGAATAGATTCACCGTAGAATTTTTGAGGTATTGATATTACGTTTGCAGTATTATGTAACTGTCTTGTAAAAAGTTTCCTAACAGGCATTCCAAAATCAACATCTAATGGATTAGATTCTGTAGTATGAAAATATGCTGAAGATCCAGTTCGAACTCCTTGTATAAAATCAAGAGTTCCCTTCATGTCTGTTATATCTCTATAATATAATTTATTTATAGTATGCCAAAGTGGAATTTTATAAAAAGTTCTTGTTTTCGGGGCGTCTGCACTACCAGTTCCAAAACTAGAAGAATTAGCGGTAGTTAGATTATAATTATAAAGTGTTGATGGTGTACTCTTTACTGCATGTACACCATAAACCCCACTACCACTATTGGCATCGGTAAATGTGAATGTTTTATTGACTTGAAATGAGGAAACTAAAACATCTTCTGGTTCAAGGTCTCGGAACAACATTTGTCAAGCTCCGGTTTTAAAAATCAAGCTTTACTTTAATTAAGGCTTCCCTTGATTTTGATTTAAGAATGGGTTTACTCAATTTAGCAATTGCTAACAATTCATTATCACTATTATACAAACCAACACAAGTTATATAAACTTTTGGATCACTTTGAAATTGTGAAATAATTTGTTTAACTCCAGCTACTGATTGTGTATAATATGTTTCATTTGTAGTTGCGTTGAATTCCGATGAATGTGCCCTACAGAAATAATGTCTTGAAGTTATTTCTTCTTGTCTACGTGCCGTAAAATACGAACCCGATTCAATAGCATGAAATAACTGTTGATTGTTCCAATTATTTGTATTTGAAGCCGAAGTAGTAGTTACAGGTGCTTGTCCCTGCCAAAGTCTATACGGATTCAATATCAGAACTCCCAATGATGGGTAAAATGATCCATATGATCCAAGAGCAGAACCTTGTGCTGTTGCTGCCTCATTAATAGTAGTTCCACCAGCAACTGTTCCACTAACTATATTATATTCTGGACTAAAATTTCTTTGATTAGTATTTCCGCCCTTATTAGTAGATGAATCATCAATAAGTTTAACTACATTTTTTGCCTTTTTCAAATGTAATTCCCAAGTGCCTGGATCTAATTTTTCTCTAATTCTTGCCCTATTAAATGTTAAAGCGTAAATTTGAACCGCATCAGTTTTACTACTAAAGGTAAAAGTTGTCGTATTAGGTGGATTTATTAAACTATTAAATTGACCAAATACTGCTGCTGATGGTCTTTCTCCAGTAGCACCCACCGTACCTAATGAACCACTACCTTCTCTGTGTCCATAAGATATTCCAAGTTGAATTGAAGCAGATGCGTTATTTGCTGGACTATATCTGTATACATTAAGATGATAATCTCCTGTACTTCCACTTTGAGTTGAAGAAGTATAAAAAGCAGTTATATTTGACGCGCCATCTTGCCATACTCCAGATGTTATAATTGCTGGAGATTCTTGCATATCGTCTCCTTGTATAAGTTCTTTAAAAATTGGCATATTTAATATCTCCTAATTTATGGCATATCCATAGGCGGGCCCATAGTGAATGCACCGAGAGGACTAACTGTTGATGCTGGATCAATTTTAACAGTAACAGTTACAACTTTTACTAATCCAGAGTTTTGTCCAACAATTGTAACAGTTGTTGTACCGTCTTGATTAATTGATTTAGCTATAAGATTTGCAGAGGCTGCTGTTCGAGTTCTTAATGTTGGTGCTGCCTCGAATTCAAGTATATTCATATTACCTATTGTAAATGAATAGTTCTCTGCTGGCCCCTGAGTTGTTTGAGGTGTTATTGAAACAGTAGATCCCTTTTGAACAGCTGTATAATTTTCTGTATCCACTACTAGTGTAGCACCAGCCAAACTTTCATCCGTTAAAAAGCTTCTGAAAGCTCCCCTATTTGGAAATGCTTCTAACAAAGAAATATTTTCAATAACAGATCCATATGAGTCAGTTCCATCTGGATGTGTTACATCATATAAGGTATAATCTACCTCTTCATCACTCAACGCAAACTTTGTAATTTTAAAATTTCCGCCTTGAGATAAAATACTTCTACCTCTCTTTGTTAAAATTGCATCTACCGTAATTGTTGAATTATCTAAAAATCCCATAATTGTATTCTCCGAAAATTATTTAATTTTGTGCTGTATAACATTCCTAAAAATAAATATCTATGTTCTAAATTTTTATACATTTTATTGCTCGTTAATCAAATGGATTTTCAGTAACATCTATATCTGATATTCCAACAGTTGTTGGTACTGCTACAGTTGGAGCTGATATTCTAACTATTACTGGAAAATCGTTATCAAGTGTAGTAGCTCGTGAATGTTCAACACCTTCATAAAAAGACCTACGAAGTCCTGTAAATTGCTCATATTTTGTATCTATATCAGTTTCTTCTAATGATTTCGATGTATATTTATTTTCATCCAAATCTATACTATGTATATTACTATCAGCCCAATCTAATGAACTTGTATAATGAAATTTGTATTTTAAATTAAATCGTGATTTTCTTGAACCAGTTATTTGAATTGCAAAAGGATCTTGAAATACACTGTCTGGCCCACCATATTCTGCAGAAGCAGAAATATATAAATTAATATCATCATTTGTAACATCATCCGATACTGCTCTACTATCACTTCCAGAAAACTTATATAATGAAGGTAATGCCAAATGTTCATTTACATAATTAATACTTGAAGTATAATATGGAAATTCTGTTTCTATTGTTAAAACAGGACTGCCTGAAACTGTACTCTCTATTTGAGAAAGATTTATACTTTTTTCGTAAAATGGTGTTGTAAAAGTTGGTCTTTCCCTTTGTACTGGATCTTTTGACCTTTCAAATATATTAGGTTCAATTAATGTTCCATAATAAGTTTTAGCTCTTGCAGGAACTAAGTGATTTAATTGTTTAAATATAGATTGATCATAATATTTTATAAGACG
>CALBXV010000606.1 GCA_937890045.1 uncultured archaeon | reverse complement strand
GGATTAGACGATTTTATTGTAGTTGATGTAGGGGGAACTACTATGCTTTCTGGTGTTATGATTAAAGGTTTTCCACGTCAATCTGCAGCTACTGTAAATCTAGCTGGAATTAGAACTAATTTTAGGATGCCTGATTTAGTCTCTCTAGGTTGTGGGGGTGGAAGTATAGTTAGATCTTCTAATAATTCAGTTAATATTGGTCCAGATAGTTTAGGATATAATATAATTAATGATTCTATTGCATGGGGCGGTAATATTATTACTACTACTGATATTAGTCTTGCTGCTGGTTATGCTCAAATTGAAGATGATAAACTTCAATATTCTAAACTTAAACAAATTAATAAAAATATTATTAATCTTTCTGTTGATGAAATAATTAAAAAATTGGAACGAAGTGTAGAAATGATACGTACTAATCCTGATCCAATGCCTATGGTGTTAGTTGGTGGGGGTGGATTAATTATTTCTCCTAGTCATTATAATAAAATATTTGGGATATCTAAAGTTGTTAGACCAGAAAACTTTCAATCTGCAAATGCTCTAGGAGCTGCTATAGCTCAAGTTAGTGGGGAAATTGATATGGTTTTTGCTTTAGAAGACACAACTCGTGAAGATGCTATTAAAACTGCTAAAAAAGCTGCTGTTGAAGAAAGTGTTAAAGCTGGTGCAAAACGTGACACTGTTAGTATAGTTGAAATTGACGAAATTTATTTGTCATATCTTCCAAGTAATGCAGTTAGAGTAAAAATAAAGGCTGCTGGAAAATTAGATGATTCTAAATAATTAGTAATATATTTAATACATGTGTTTTTTATTTATTGTAGATGAGTAAAACACAATTAAATTATCTTACAGAAAAATTTAATATTGTAGGTAAAGACACTCTTCGGATAGACTCAAATGAAAAAATTACTGGAAGTGCAATTTTTGGTACTGATGTAAATCTTCCACATATGTTATATGCTAAAATTCTTAGAAGTAAAATATCTCATGGAAAACTTATATCAATTGATTTGTCTCATGCTAAAAAAATTGCTGGAGTTAAAGCTATTATTACTGCTGTTGATTTCCCTAAAGTTAAATTAGGACTTGCAATCCAAGACTTGGAATTGATTGCTAGAGATAAAATATTATATAAAGGACATCCTATTGCTGTTGTAGCTGCTGAAACTTTAGCAATTGCTGAAGATGCTGTTTCTAAAATTAATGTTGAAATTGAAGAATTACCTAAACTAACTAATGTTGATCAAGCTATGGCTGATCAAAGTATTTCTATACATGATGATGTTAAACCACTTGCTGAACCCAAATATAAAGTTAATAATTTGTGTAGTTATACTAACTTAAAAAAAAATTATGATGAAAAGATATTTGATACGTGTGATTTTGTTCTAGAAGAAAAATATGAAACACAAATGGTTAATCAAGTACCTATTGAACCTCATGCTTGTGCTGCTAATGTTGATTCTAGTAATAAAATTACTGTATGGACTAGTACACAAAGTCCATTTCATGCTAGAGGTGGTATTTCAACTGCGTTAAATCTTCCTATTAGTGATATTAATGTTATAACATCTCATACTGGTGGTGGATTTGGTGGCAAAGTTTCTGGTGTTATTGAAACATTCTGTGTATTATTGTCTAAAAAAACAGGTAAACCTGTAAAACTTGTACTTTCAAGAGAAGAAGAATTTGAGGCTGGTACACCTAGACCGCCATTTAAATTTATTATTAAATCTGGAGTTAATAAAAATGGTAAGATTATAGCTAGAAAGGCTAAAGCAATTGTTGATACTGGAATAAGCGGTGGTGAAGGTGCTATTTGGGCAAATATTGCGTGTCTTCAATTGGTTGGACCATATGAAATTGACCATGTTTTTACTGAGGGATTCTGTATTTATACTAATAAACAACCTGCAGGTGCTTTTAGGGCTCCTGGTACTACTGAATCTGCTTTTGCTGTTGAATCTCATATGGATTCAATTGCAAAATCACTTGGATTTGATACATTAAAATTTCGTTTAATTAATGTTTGGAAAGAAGGTAGTGAAGGTGCTACTGGTCAAATTGTTCATGGCGTTGGACTTACAGCTGCATTAAAAAAAGTTACTAAAATGATTGATTGGAATAATGTTAAACTAAAAGATAATCAAGGAATAGGAATCGCTTGTGGTATGATACCTTCAGTTGGAATTCATTCAAGTGCAGCAACTATTAAACTTAATGAAGATGGAACTATAACAGTTATTACTGGAGCGACTGATACAGGTGCTGGTGCTATCACTGGTCTTAAAATGATTGCTGCTGAAGAACTTACATTGCCTTTAGATAAAATCACTATCCTAAATGCAGATACTAATTTTACTCCTTGGGATGGGGGATCACAAGGAAGTCGAACAACATATGCATCTGGAAGTGCAGTATTAAGAGCTGCTAGAGATGTAAAAAATCAATTATTTGAATTAGCTTCTAAAAAACTTGAAGTTTCTTTAGATAAACTTACTTTAAAAAATGGAAAAATATTTGAAACTAATATTCCTTCTAATTCACTTACAATACAAGATATATGTGTTTATAGTCAATTTCAGTTTGGAGGACCAGTTGTTGGTCGAGGATCTTTTGTAGCTGATTGGCCTCCGTACGATAAAAATACTTTAAATGGATTTGCTTTGTTTCCATCTTTTCATGACCCATCTTTTATTGCACATGCATGTATAGTTGAAACTGATAAGGATACTGGAATTGTAAAAGTTGTTAAATATTGTGCTGCTCACGATGTTGGTTTTGCAATAAATCCTTTAGGTATTGAAGGTCAAATTGAAGGTGGAGTAGTTCAAGGATTAGGTTATGCATTATTTGAAGAGGTTCATACTGATTCTGAAGGTACAGTTATAAATAATTCACTTGGTGATTATAAAGTTCCCACTATTTCTGATGTTCCAATTATTGAATCTGCCATAATTACTGGATTTTATGGTAGTGGTCCATACGGTGCTAAAGGTGTTGGTGAAGCAAATATTGTTCCACCTGCTCCAACAGTTGCTAATGCTATATT
>CALBXV010000605.1 GCA_937890045.1 uncultured archaeon | reverse complement strand
TGGGTGAAATTAATGAATCTTATGTATTACGTACTATCTCTTCTATTAATTCTAATTTTTCTTTACTAAACAAAAATTGTGAAATTGATGTTAAAAATTCGTTAAATATACTGAAAGAATTAAATAAATAGTAAAATGTTTTTTAATATGATATAATGAATAGGTAATTGAAGATATGTCAATAAATAAAAGTAGTTTAGTATTAGTAGATTATACTGCAAAAATCAAAGATGTAGATAAAGTAATAGAAACAACTATGGAATTCGATGCTAAAAAAGCTGGTTTACATGATCCCACTCAAAAATATAAACCTATGTTGATAGCAGTAGGGGATGGTTGGGTTCTTAAAGGCCTTGATGAAGCTTTAGAATCTAGTAAGGTTGGAACTAAATTAAATGTTGAAATAACTCCTGACAAAGGTTTTGGAGTTAGAGATCCTAAAAAAATTCGTTTAATACCTTTGAAAAAATTTGGAGATCAAGCTAAAGATATTCATATTGGCGCTAGCGTAGATATAGATAATAGGCGTGGTACAGTAAGATTTGTTGGTTCTGGTAGAGCTCAAGTTGATTTTAATCATCAATATGCAAGTAAAACACTTATTTACTCTGTTAATATTATAAAAGAACTTACTAATGTTGAAGATCGTTTATTCTCTTTAATTGAACGAAGAATACCGTTAGAAAAATCTGACTTGAAACTAACGTTATTATCTAATTCTGCAAATATTGAATTGTCTGAAAAACATTATATGATGGAAGGAATTCAAGTTATTAAAAAAGCTATTTCTAGTGATGTGTTAAAATATGTTCCTAACTTAGATAAAGTTCTTTTCACAGAAATATATCAAAATCCCAAAGATGTTAAAACCTCTAGTAATGCTAAAACTGAATCAAAATCTAAAGTTAAAGCTAAATCTAAAACTGAATCAAAATCTAAAGTTAAAGCTAAATCTAAAACTGAATCAAAATCTAAAGTTAAAGCTAAATCTAAAACTGAATCAAAATCTAAAGTTAAAACCAAATCTAAAACTACGTGATATTAGATATAATTTTTTAATTTTAAATTATATTTGTATCTCTAGCTAATTTTCTTGCTGAGTTATTATCCAATTTAACTTTATGTAATATAGTATATCGCTCAGGTCTTAATTTATAACCCATAACTAAAGATTTTATTATAGTGTTTTCTGATAATCCAATCTTCTTAGCTGTATTTGGCGCGTTTATTTTATCTAATTTATCTGATATTTTTTCCCAATCTAGATTATGTAGTTTCGCCATCATAATTGTTCCAATTCCACATTTTTCTCCATGTAATCCATTTTCTGGGTCTAATAAATCTGTTGCGTGAGCAAATAAATGTTCAGATCCACTGCAAGGTCTACTACTACCAGCTATTCCTGCTGCTATTCCAGAAGTTATTAATGATATTACTATATCTTTTCTATTATCTAAATTATTAATTTTAAATTTATCGTCTAATACAGGTTCTGCACTTAACATTGCTAGTTTAGCTGCGTATTCTATATATTTTTCCTTTTTTTCTTTATGAGCTAATTTCCAATCTTCTAAAGCAGTTATTTTTGCTAATAAATCTGAGCAACCACTTATAATTAATTTATCTGGTGCTTTATTTATTATTCTTAAATCTGCAATTATTGCAATTGGTGATTTTGCATTAGCTGAGTAAGGTCTATCTAATCCCTTAATTGATGCAAATGGACTTGATATTCCATCATGTGAAGCAGTTGTAGGAGCGCTAATATAAGGTCTATTTACTTGATGAGCTACTAATTTTGCAACATCAACTGATTTTCCGCCACCAATTCCAATTATTAAATCTGTTTTATTTTTTATAGTATTTGATCTAACAATTGATACACTGCCCATTGTTGGTGCTTTCACCGTTATCCATTTATAATTTAACTGTTGATTTTTTAATGATTCTACAATCTTTTTATCAAGTATTTTTTTAACATTGATCCCAGATACAATTAATATATTCTTGTATTTTCCCAGGTTATTTATTGTACTACCTATTTCTTCTAAACAATTTTCTCCAATTGTTATAAATCTCGGTAATTCAATAGTTTTATTATTCATCATTATCACTTTTTATAGAAAAATATATTTTATGCTGAAGTAATATATAAGTTAAATGAGAAAATTATTTAAATACCTATCTTAAAAAATATATTAATACTTCTTAGTATGTATATGAATATTTATGTGTTAAATTATGTCAACGTCTTATAATAATATCCAAAAATATAAAGGTACTACAACTGTCGCTGCCAAATCTAAAGATTCAATTGTATTGGCTACTGATACTAGAGTAAGTATGGGAATGTTTATTGCTCATAAACTTGGTAAAAAAATTCTTCAAATTGATGATCACTTAGCTGTTACTATTGCTGGTGGTGTAGCTGACGCGCAAAATATTGTTGATATAATGAGATACTACTGTAAAATGTATAAACTAGAAAACAAACGTCCTATACCAATTCAATCTGCATCTAGATTAATTTCTAACATAATTTTTTCTCATAGATATTATCCATATATGATACAACTTCTAGTTTGTGGATTTGATGATAACGGTCCACATACATTTAATGTTG
>CALBXV010000604.1 GCA_937890045.1 uncultured archaeon | reverse complement strand
GGGTAGCAGGGACTTAAAAATGCCATTAGAAAATAGAACAAGATTTGATCAAAAAGATTTAGAATTAATCAAGCACGGTCCTGAAAGAATTATTGGTTCAGTAGCTGCTTATAATTCGCCACCGTTTGGAGATAGTGATCGTGATTTTGTAGAACTAAATATTTATGATTTAAATGACAATTATATACAAACAGTTATTTTAAGTTCTGAAGATTGGGTTATTCAAAATGAAGATATAAAAGTAAGACCAGGAGAAGATTTGAGAAAACTTGGTTTTCAGAGTGGAGAATATAAAGTAGAATATAATTTTTTTAGAGAATTGGGTGGTTCTGAGAATAGTGTTTTAATAGATGAGGACTCTAGAATTTATAATGGAGATTTTGAATTTAATTCACAAGGTAAGTTAATTGCAGCAGATGGGTCAAATAAAAAATTAGAATTAATAGATAATAAATATTTTATACACGATATATCACCCGATAGAACTGAAGTTAGATTAGCGCCACATAAAATCCAAAACTCTAAATATAAAAGTGAATTTGAACAACTACAATCTGATTACACTTATATTTCTTCAGACCCAGCTAGAGTACAAGAAGGATTAGATTCTTTAAAGTTTATACATACTACAACTAGTGGTTCAGAAACAGGGTCATTTACTAATCCAGAAGATTCAGTTAATATTAGTTTAGCATTGGCTCCAGGCGATGTTGGTTTTACTCCTGATATGGCGGGATCTGATCTTTTAATTGAAGATGTTTTTTATTTTGGTGCTGAAGGAGATACTCTTATTAATTTTGGTGCAGATCGTTGGTTAACTAATAAGAGTAGTATGCCAAGACCTGGCTCTGATTGGTCGACTCCTTATTTTACTGATCGAATGAGTAATACTTTAACTGTTGATCAATCAGATATATCTGATTATGATGGTTTTTATGTAAGAATATATTGGAATGCTCCTAATCACAAAGAAAATGATAGTGATATGGCTGAAGCAGTATTTGCTCATCGTACTAATATGGCATCAGGAGTGATACATACACCTTTTCTACAAAAAAATATTATTAGTACTGGAAGGGTTCTTTCAAATCCAATATGTCCTGGATTAAGAGGTGCAGTGGAAAATGGAATTTTTTTTACTACAATAATTAAAAGTAAATTAAATGTTAAGAGTTTAACTTGGACATTTACAAATAATGGAAGACCTGATACACAAGAATATGCGGGAAATTCTTGGACAATTGAAGGTGGTGGTGAAAACGAACATATTGTTCCTTGGTCGGATTTTGATAATGGGTGGACTGCATTTGGAGATGGTCAATTCAATGAAGATAAAATTAACCCATGGGTAGTAGAATATATGTCATCACCAGATGCGTTTGATGAGTTAGGACCATCACAGCTTGTTGGGTTCGCACATCCAGGAATATACGATGTAAAGTTAACAGTAACATTTGAATATGGATTGAGAGAAAGAGTCATAGAAGTTGATAAAAAGAAATATTTGCAAGTTCAACCAAATTATGATAGAGATGATGCATCACACGGAATGCAACAAGAATTCATGACTGCTTTGTAGGTTAGGAGAAAATTATGCCAATTAAATATCCATTACAAGATTATAGTGTATCCGATCCAATACCTAATATTATAAGTGTTACTGCGGAAACATCAAAGGTAGTAAATGGAATTTTACATATTGAAGAGAGTGATGCAATTGTATTTAGAGTAGACGTAACTTCTTTATCTTTTACACCAACTACTTTTACGTGGAATAAAAATGGGGAAGGATGGACAACACAAAGTAGTAATACTCTTGAAACAAGTTTTGATGTTGGAGAATATGAGATACAGGTAAACGCATTTACAGATGCATTTGCAGCAGGTACTGCTGGAGCGGCTGAAGAATCAGCTACTGCTAAAGTACATATTAGTGTAGTTACATCTGAAAGCCCATACTTAGTTGATAATCCAATTTATGCACCTTTTAGAGCAAGAATTAAAGAAGTAATTTCACCAACTGAAATAAAAATAGATAGAAATATTAATCAATATAAAGAAGGACTGGTTGGGTTACAATCAATAAATGCTGATGTGAGACTTCCAAAATGGAAAATAAGAAGTCAATTTCAAAATATGAAAGATTTCACTACATTATTAAGACTTGGTAATGATAATACTGCATTGATTGTTAATTACGAAGTAGATACTCAAACCTTTTCTCAAAGACCTAATTCTATTATTTATAAATTATATAAACCTATACAAGATAGTGTTAATATTAAAGATAGTGCTTATGTAGTTAGAGAAATGATTCCACCGCATGTGGAGCATGTTAAGTTAGTTGAATTTGAAGAAAGTGATTTGGGAGATTATGTATTAAGGCAAAAAGATATTGATTCTTTAGAATCTCCAGTTGTTAAAAGAAAAACAGAGTTTAAAAACTATAATCAGTTAGTAGGTTCTGGATCAGAGTTTGTAGTTAATAAATTAGTTAACGAACATTTAAGTGGAAGTATTTCTGTTAAATTAAATATAGATTATAATAGATATCAAAATTATTCTCATTTTGGATCAGCAAGAATGAGAGTAGAAAATTTTAGAACTAAATTAGAAAATATTGAATTTTATAATGCACAAAGCCAATCATTAGATTCTTATAGTGGTTCGTTAAATGATATTAGAAAATATGAAAATCTTAAAAATGAAGTTATAAATAATTTTGATGGTTATGAAAGACATCTTTATTTTGACAGTTCATCAGCTTATTCTAGTTCATTGGGTCAGTTTTTTGATACAGCATGGCCTAAAACGGGTGGGTCTGGAAATATTAGAAGCCCTTATACATTAGCAAATACTACTGCTTCAATAGCTACCACTTGGTACAGTCAAAGTTATTCCTCAGCTTCTTTTTATGATTTAAACAATCAAAATAGAATGGCAAATTTATTGCCAGATCATATAACTGGAGATCCTCAAAATGAAACGTTTTTAAAGTTTATGGATATGGTGGGACATTATTTTGATGATATATGGGCTTATATAAAAGCGTTAGGTGATTTAACTGATAGAAGGCAAAAGATTACGGAAGGTTTAGCAAAGGATTTAGCTTTTGATTTAGCCAAATCTATGGGTTGGGAATTAAAAACTGGAAAAGATTTACTTGAACTTTCTCAATATACATTAGGTTTAGATCCAAGTGGTTCAAACTATCCTACTTATTCTGATACTCCAGAATCGGATATAGAAAAAGAAATATGGAAACGGATTATGTTGAATATACCATATTTTTTGAAAACAAAAGGAACGGGGAAAGCATTAAAGGCATTGATTGCTTGTTATGGTATACCATCTACAATTTTAAGAATTAAAGAATATGGTGGATTAAACTTTTCAGGTAGTGAAGCAATATTTGAAATAACTAGAAAATTTACAAGAGCAGTAGATTTTAAAGGTGGACAATTTGTTTCTTCCTCATGGCCAGATCAGGATTCAAAAAAACCACATACTGTTGAACTTAGATTTAAAGCTGCTAGTGGATCTACACAAACATTAGTTCAAAAGAATGATGGTGTTACTGATAAAAGTTCAAAGTGGGCTATTATATTAAAGGATAATGATTCAGCAGATAATAAAGGATATATTTCATTTAAACTATCTGGATCAGATGGTTATAAAGAAATTAGTTCATCATTATTTCCAGTATTCGATGGTGATTTTTGGTCTGTAATGGTAAGGAAGAAAAAAGTTTCTGCAAACAATTTATCACCAATAACAAATTCTTTATCAGGTACTCATTGGGCAAATGGAGCAAGGGGTGGAACACTTACTGCTCACAGTGGTTCAGAAAAGAGAACTGAGTTTAGTTTAAGACATACTGCAACTGGAGATGATTCCTCAACATTAGGACATCATTTAGGTGGTGGGGCTTCTTTAGTATCTGCTTCAAAAGGAAATGAAATAGAACTTTCAGTATTTGCTGCTGCTAGTAGTAGTAATAATATGGAAAAAGGTGATGCTAAAGTTCAAATTCAATTGTTTGAATTAGATTCTAAAGAAAAAATATTAGAATTTGCTGAATCTCAAGAAGAATTTGTTGATACTAATTGGAAAAGTATAAGAGTAAGAAAAACAATAACTAATCCATCAACGAAAACAGTATCTATGAGATTAAAAAATGTGAGAAGCGGAGATACAGTTTTTTATGATGATTTATCTTTAGTAACTGGAAGTACTGCTTATTCCGCAGATGAAAGAGATGATGCGGTAGCTTCTCAATATATGTATGAGTTGTTTACTAAAAAGTATGATTCTGGTAGAAGTGATATTCAATATGATTCAAGAGAGAGTTTATATATAGATGGTGCGGTTGCCGCATCTCATTCTTATAATGGAGCTTGGTCAGCTAGTGGTGATTTATATCTTGGGGGATCGGGTAGTACATTCGGAAAACAATTTACAGGTTCTATGATGGAGTTTAGACTATGGACTACACCACTTAAAGAAGCTAGATTTGAAAATCATGTAGCAGCTCCAAAAGCAATGGATGGTAATCATCCATCGGCTTCTTTTACTGACTTACCACTAAGATTTTCTTTTGATGATAATAAAAATTTAAGTACAGATAAATCAATACCAAATGTAGCACCAGATCAAGTATCTTTTGGAAAAACTGGTAGTTTATATCAATCTGGAAGCGCTGATGGTTTTGCTAACGAAACTAACTATTCATCTGTAGTAGATGAAATGAAAATGTTTGTTCCTAATGCAGGACCGAATCGTAGAAATGCTAAAAAGATAAGAATAGAAGCAACTACTTTGGTAACAGGAAGTTCATTAGAGAACTTTGATTCGGGAAGTGGAGATGAAGTAGATTTTGCTTTGAGTAGAAGAATAAGAAGAGAAATAAGTGAATTTGATAAGAGAGATGTAGAATCTAATAGGTTATCTTTATTTTTCTCTCCAGTAGATGTAATTAATGAAGATATAATTTTATCAGTTGGTGATTTAGATTTTAATCAATATTTAGGTGATCCTCGAGATCAATTTACATATCAGTATAGAGGATTACAGAAGGTTGCTAATCAATATTGGCAAAAGTATAGAGGTAAAAATAACTTTTGGGATTACATTCAAACGATAAAGTATTATGATCAATCTATGTGGGAACAATTTAAAAAGTTAATTCCAGCTAAAGCAAAAACAACTCTTGGTGTATTGGTGGAAGCTAATATTTTTGAAAGACCTAAAGTTATTTTAGGTCAACCACCAAGTCATGAAAGAGTAGATTATACTACTGAAATAAATGTAGGTTTAATGGAAGAAACTGGTTCAGATTTAAGAGCTGTTATGGATATAACAGGTAGTAAACCAATGTATGAGGGAACTATATCAGAAAGTTTATTTAGAGATCCTTCATTGTATTTATTAGGTTCTTCAGCTTCTCTTGAAACTTCTGTTTATGATCAAAGAGAAGGAAGATTTTATGCAACGGCATCAGTTAAAAGTTATTTTGGATCTGGTAGTCAACATGAACAACCAACAAAATATTGGTCTGAAGCAGTATTTCCATTTATAAGCGCTTCAAGATTTTCAGAAAAGTATGAAGTAAAGGATTATTTTTATTCACAATCATTAGCTAATGGACAAGGTCAGCATGATGCTTTTTTAACAGGAAGTTTTGCAGAACAACCTGGAGATCAGATGCCACAAGGAACGGGTGGTGGAGCATATTCTTC
>CALBXV010000603.1 GCA_937890045.1 uncultured archaeon | reverse complement strand
AAAATATTTTGATAGGAATAAGAGAAATAGAAAATCCTAAATATACGCCAAGAGAAATTATGATACAAATATTTCATGAGTTTCCAAATGAAGTAAATGATGGAACGATTGATTTTGTAGAATTACCTGATATAGAGTCTATTAATTATGGAAGAGAAGTTGGATACGATATAATTGAGCATGAACCACCTGAAGATATAAAAAGAATCTCGGGAACAAAAATAAGGAATCAACGTGGAGATAAATGAAATTAAAGAAAAATTAGAAGAAGCTTTGGAAGCAGAAAATTGGGATATTATAATTGAAATAATTGGTGATCTTGAAACACAAGAGCATTATGTAAACCCATATGACGCTTATGGTGAAGATGAAATATAGAAGAATAATTGGCAAATTAGAAATGTTAAATGATAATTATTAATAAGGAGTTAAATATGAACAATGTTAAGTGGTTCACAATATTAGCTATGTCAATGTTAATCGTTAATATAGTTGGATTAGAAAAAATATTGAGTTTATATAAAGAGAGAGAGTTAAAAGTTATTGAATTATTAGTGATGAAAAATGATTCTTTAACACAAGAACTTAGGAAATACGAGGAGTATGGAGTGGCTGTTAAAGTAACTATGTACCAACCTGTTCGTTATCAGACCGATTCTACACCGAACATTCTCGCAGATGGAACGCGCATTCGAGCACAAAGTGCTTCAGATTACAAATATATAGCGGTGAGTAGAAATCTTCTGAAACGATGGGGTGGTTTTTTAGATTATGGTGATTTTGTACTTTTAAAAGGAACTGATAATAAAGATGGTGTATATCAAGTTAGAGATACTATGGCAGCACGTTGGGTAAATCGTATTGATATTTTGGAATCAGCACACGTTGATCCATATATGTATCCTAAAGCTGAGATAGTTAGATTAAATTGGACTATGAATTAAATCAATAATAAAATAAAGGTTGTAATTTGGGATTTAACATAGAAGGTTTTTTCGATATTTCTACAGATTTTCCTTATGATGAGGAAAAACAATCGTTTATTGATCACATGAACTCATTAAAAGAAATGACAGTTCAAGAACAAACACTTTATAAAAAATGGAAAGAGTGGAATTATGATCCTTATGGTATGACACAAAAGGGTACTAAGATAGATTTAGCTAAAAAACAATTGTGGATGCCAAAAGATATTAATGATTTAGAGGGAACTTTTGAAGAGATAAAAAGTATAATACCAATAGCAATACCTGTAAAACAAGGTGATGCTAAAGCAAATGATGCTTGGTCAGTTACACGAAGATTAATTCACACAATGGAATTCACAGCCAATCCTGGCAGAAATCTTAAATTTTATGTTAAAGATAAAACAACAAACAAAATACTTGGATTAATATGTTTAGGTAGTGATGTTATTGCATTAAGAGTTAGAGATAAATGGATTGGTTGGTCAAAAGAAAATAGATTAGATGGTGGATTATTAAATCATACTGCTATTGCTACTACAATTTGTTCTACACAACCATTCGGATATAATTTCTTAGGTGGTAAGTTGATTGCTACTATGGTAAATTCTAAAGTAGTTCGTGATGAATGGGAAAAAGTTTATAATCAAAAATTAGTTGGATTTACAACAACATCACTTTATGGTATACATTCGATGTATAATGGAATTCCACATTGGAAGGGATTAGGAGAATCTACAGGAAGAATTGGTTTAAAACCTGATGATGAATATTATGATAAGTGGCATGAATGGATTAAAGAAAATAGAGCAGAAGAATATAAAAAGAAAATAGAATCTAAAGGTGGAAAATCAGGACCTGTAACAGGAATCAAACAAAGAATTTTAAGTATTATATTAAATGAAATTGGTATATCACAAACTAAATACCAACATGGATTTAAACGTGGTGTATTTTTTTCAGAGTTATATGATAATACAAGACCATTTCTAAGAGGTGAGATAAAAGAAGATGAATTGGTTTTGAAAAAAAGATTAGAAAATGATGTAGATGGTATAACAAAATGGTGGTGTAAAAAGGGATTAAAAAGATATTTTAAGTTATACGAACAAAATAGATTAAAACCTGAAATGTTATTCTATGCAGATATGATAGATAAGTCTTGGAAAGAAGCACAAGAAAAATACTTAGGAGAAGTTGGTAGATGATAAAATTAACAATTAACAAATGGAATTAAAAATGAAACAAGTAAGAATAAGAAAAAAAATAGAAGCTAAAAGCGTCGAAGTTAGTTTTGAACAACTTCGTGTAAAATTCAATAAGATATATGTAGATCAATTATTACTTCAGAGATTGTTGGATAGTTGGGATGATAATACCGCTACTAATCATATGGTAGCATTTTTTGAAGGTCATTCAAATATATATTCAATTGTTTTAATTGATATATATTCTGCATTAGAAGATGCAAAAAATAAATTAAAAGAATACATTAAAGAAGATCAAGAGTATTCTAATATTATGGAAACTACTAATTACTTATCAGATATAAAAGATAAAGGTTTTGAATATTTAAATGTTGATGGGCAGCATAGAATAGATTGTTATGGTAGATTTATTAAATCTAAATTCAAATTAAACAGATCTGTTATTGTAGAAATAGAAACAGCAGATGAAGGTGTATTTATACCTTATGATTTAAAAGATGTGTATTTTAAAGATATGCCTACTTCTGTTCAAAACTTTATTCTTAAAGAGTATAAACTATTAGTTACTATGATTCAAAAAGGTACTTTAGAAAATTTAGTAAATGTTACAATTTATACTAACTTAGGTGAACCCTGGAATAGACACGAGATGAGAGTTATATTACCATCTTCATTTAATATGTGGTTACATAAATTAGAAGATATAGATCCTTTATTAAACAAAGTTTTTACACTTCACATTAGTGATATGAGTGGAGCTGATTATAAATTATCTAAAAAAGGTAATTCATTGTTGGTTTCTGAATGGGTTGGTTATATACATAATGTATGTAAAGGTGAAATTTATAAATGGCCTAAAGCAGATATGTTAGATAATATGTCCTCGATTGAAGGATTAAAAACTCTTAATAAGAAAATTTTGAAAGATTCTAAATCAATTATTCAAGAGATGGCAAAACTTGTTAATTCAGTAGGTAATAAAATTATTAAAGTGAAAAGAAGTACTATTGATAATTTAATTATTTTACTAACTATTTTTTCAAATAGTAAACATACAATGAACTCTTTTGGCAAAGTAATTAAAATAAACAATATTAGAAAGTTTTATGATTGGTTTGTGAAAGTGGATGTCAAATTAAGAGAGAAAGATGCTTACGTAATTGATCCTAGAACAAAAAAGATAATGGTTAACCCTACCACAAATACTAAATTAAAAAACTCAGAGTCTTATAATAGTAAATGTAGTGCTAAAAAAACAGACGATATTAAACTAAGAATGACTATGTTATTTTCAAAGTTTGTAAAAGATAGTAGTAAATTATTTGGTGATGGTATTATTACTTATGTTGATGATGCACCTATCACTAAAAAGCAGAGAGAAGGAACAGCGTTAGCTAATAATTTTAAAACTATTGAGGGTGAAGAGTTGGAGTATGCTGATATATTTGGAAAAGGTACTGAAATAGATGTTGATCATCTAGATGCTCGTGATGGTGGTGGTGCTAACGTAGTTAAAAATATGGGTTTAAGAAAACAAAAAAGAAATAGAAGTAAGGGAAGCAAAGTAGAATCTTTTACTTCTTAATAAAATAAAGGTTACAATATGAAACAACTAACAGCAGAACAAATCCAAGAGAATTGGATTGCACTTCTAAATTTAATGAAAGATACATTTGAAGGAGAACGACTTGAAAAGTTGTTAAAAATGTATGAGTATTTTGAAGAGAGAATGGTAGTAGCGCCAGCAAGTGGTAAAGAACATTATCACAATGCACACGTTGGTGGTTATGTAGAACACGTCATTCATGTTACAGATTTGGCAGTGAAGATAAGAAAAATGTGGGAAGCAGAAGGGGCTACAATAGATTTTACAGAAGAAGAAGTTATCTTTGCAGCTCTACATCACGACTTAGGTAAAGTAGGTGATATGGATAATGATTACTATGTACCACAAGATTCAGAGTGGCATAGAAAAAATCGTGGTGAAATCTTTACACATAATGGTCAACTATCTTATATGACAGTTACAGATAGAGCCATTTTCTTGTTGAATCAGTTTGGTATCACAATGAGTGAAAATGAATACATTGGTTTAAGACTTACTGATGGTTTGTATGAAGAAGCTAATAAAAACTATTATATTAGTTGGAATCCTGATTGGGCATTGAAGTCTAATATAGCATATGTACTTCATGCAGCAGATAGTATGGCTACTCATATTGAATATGATGTGTGGAAACGTGGTGATATAGAAGAAGTTGAAGCTAAACAGGAAAAATTAACTTCATTAAAGAAAGCATTGACGGTTGATGATAATGAAAAGAAACCACAATCGCCTGAATTATCAAAAAAATCTCAAGATTTATTTGATGAACTATTTGGAGATAAAAAATGATTATAGAAATATTATTAGGAATATTCGTTACTGCATTTTTAACTAGCTGTTTTGCTATTTGGAATCTAATGAAAAAACAAGAGCTAACAGAAGATTGGTTAATAGCTGTAGAAAATAGATTAACAAATATAATTACTGAAACTAAAGACATAGATGAAAAAGGTATGTTTGAAGCAGATGATGAAGTTGGATCTATTTTTGAACAAATTAATACACTAATACAAACATTAAATGATTTTGTAACAATAGAAGGGGAAGAGGAAGACAATGCCAGTAGTTAAAAAGAAAAAGAGGAAAATGTATTTTGGACAAGTAACTGAAGATGCTATCGTAAGATATAATAAATCAGAAGATCCTATTTTAAGAAATACAATTTATAATGACTATATTCAAAAACCATTTGAGAAATTGGCAGAGAATATCATCCACACTTTTAAGTTTTATTACTTTGATGTTCCAAGTGAAGATGTAAAACATGAAGTAGTTTCATTTCTTGTTATGAATATGCACAAATATAAAGAAGGTAAAGGAAAAGCATTTTCTTACTTCAGTATTGTTGCTAAGAATTATTTAATTCTACATAACAATAATAATTACAAAAAAATGAAAGCTACCGATGATCTAGATGTTTTAGATTTTTCAAGAAACATTAGTAGTGAGCAAGAACAAAAAGTAGTTAAAGATTACTATGAAGTTTTCTTTGATGAAATGTTAGAGTATTGGGATGTTCATCTTACAGAATTATTTAAACGCAAAAAAGATTTAAATGTTGCTGATTCTGTAATTTATTTGTTTAAGAATAGAGATAACATAGAAAACTTTAATAAGAAAGCTTTGTATATCTTGATCAGAGAACGAACAGGTTCTAATACTCAACATATTACTAGAGTAATAAACCAAATGAAAAAACAATATACTAAGATGCAAAAAGTATTTCAAGCATCAGGTTCTGTTACTAATATGACTACGGGATCGTATATGAATGTTTTATTTTCTTAATTAGAGAATAACATATAATAAAAAAGGGGACCACATGGTCCCCTTTTTATGTGTCCTATATTTGTAGGAAATATAAGACGTATTCCGTCCTACTTGCGGAATAAACCCACCAACACCAATAACGCGACGAGCCCAGCGAAGCCAGAATCGCCGAACGTATTAATTATTGCTGTCAGGTTACCAATAACATTGACACCAAAGACACCAGTTCCAAAGATTACTTCAGAAACGGCACCTATGGCGACAAAAGACATGAGTAAATGAGCTAAGTCATCAACCCACCCTTTAACTTGTGTTATGATTTCCTTCATCGGTTTTCTCCCGTTAGTTAACAAAAAAAAGGTTGCTCAGTTGGAATAACCAAGC
The DNA here is from genome assembly GCA_937890045.1 of uncultured archaeon. The sequence continues at coordinate 15,552 of CALBXV010000603.1, read as the reverse complement.
AACCTCTACAATAACTATGTAAAATCTTATAATTTTATATTTATATAATGAAACATCTTTTGGAAATTACAATAGGTTAAATCTTAACTGAATATAAAACGGAGTTTAAATGGCTACAGATTATGAAGTATTTGAAGGTAAATCTCTATCTGACGTATTCAAAGATATTTACGACAATACTGAGAAAAATAGAAAGCAATTAGATGTATTAACAAGGGAACTTGTATCCTTTATTAAAGATGGTGATACTGCAGTTCAAATTGTTCCTATGTTAAAAGAATACCTCGAAATCAACGTAAAAAATGATGATCAGTTGGTTAAAATAGCAGGTATAGTTCAAAGATTAATTGCAGCAGATGGAAAAGTTGGCTCTGAAGATGCCTTTGCATTATCAGATACAGAGAAAGAACAGTTAATGAAAGCTGTAGAGTCTACCGTAGAAGATGTACAAAAATATTCTGATAAAATTTCGACGGAAATAAATTCATTGGAAGATTAAATGTCTAAAATCACAATACCTGATAGTTTACTATCACAAGTTGGATATACAAATATCTATGACGTTGATGATCAGGTTAGAAAAATATTAACACCAGTTGTTAATCAAATCAATTCTTTATTTAGTCAAACAGCTGGAGAGTTGGCTGAAGTAAGAGAAGTGTATGCTATTGAGAATCAACTACCATTAACTGAAGAAGGTTTACCAAATTATAAATTACTTGGTGCAATAAAAATACGAACTGTTTTACAAGATCAATATTTAAGTGAAGAAGAATTACCTATAGCCGTACCATTAGATCCTAATATTAAAAGTTTTCCTGTAAAAGGAGAATATGTTTTTGTTGAAAGTATTTTTGGAGATAAGTTTTATTCGAGAAGAATAAATATACACAATAATCCTAATAACTCATCACATACAGGATTAAGTAGCAAGTTTAGTATAAGTTCTAAAAACAGTTCAGATAAGAAAACATTAGAGACTGCTAATACGGGAATAGCAAAAAATGTAGATGATGCTGAAGTAATTCCATTAGGAGACTTTTTTCAATCTGATTTTAATTTTAGACAGTTAATTCCAAACGAAGGTGATGTAATTGTAAGTGGTAGATTTGGAAATTCTGTTAGGTTGGGTAGTAATATTGTAAATGGGGTTCAAAATTCGCCAAATGTAAAATTGAGAGCAGGACAATTACAAGATGCTGTAAAATTTGATGAAGAAGGTTTGGTAGAATCTTTAAATGAATCACGTTTTGTACCTGTAACAGAAAATATAAATTCTGATGGATCTTCATTGTGGATGACTACTGATGAAGTTATTCCATTAAAACCTGCTACATTTGAATCCACAGATTTCTATTTATCTACAGTAAAGGAAAAGGATAGAATTGAAGAGTTTGGTGGTAAGCAAGTTGTATTGAATTCTGGTAGATTGATATTTAATAGTAAGGAAAGTGGAATATATGGATTTAGTAATGGGCCAGTAGAGATATCTACCTTAAATGGTTTTGGTATATCTGCTCAGCAATATGTAGATATTAACAGTCCAATAATAGAATTTGGTAGAGGTGAAGAAAAAACCAAAGCAGTTAATGTTAGAACAGTTAATTTTGATGTTGAGAATACAAAAGGTTACTCTACATTAGCAAGTAAAGGAATACGTTTAGGGCAGGGAAATTATGAACCTGCTGTAAAAGGAAATGAATTACAGGATATACTTACTGATATGATGGATACTATAAGTGATTTAGCATCAGCAGTAACTACGATAGCAGTAACACCTATTACGATTCCTGTATTAGTAACACCAACACCACAAGCATATGCATCTGAAGCAGCAAAAACTGCACAGGTCATGAGTTTATTAGCAGGGTTACAGATTAAGTTAAATAGAATGTTAAGTCGTGTGGTTGAAGTAGAATAAAACAAGAGGTATAAAATGAAGAAATCAGATCTCGTTAAAGTTATAAGAAAAATAGTTAGTGAAGAGGTTAAAAAAGAAGTAAATAAGATATTTATTAAAGAGAATAAGTCAATATCTGAAAAAACGTTCAAAGAACCTATCAGAAAACAATATAAAACTAAACCTAAGAAAAAAGTTCGTTATACATCAAATGAATCTTTAAATAAGGTTTTGAATGAAACTGTTGGTGGACTTCCACAAGAAGGTGGAATGATGAGCGGAGCAAGTATATCTGAAGAAGAATATCCTGATATGGGTGGTAAACAATATACTACACAAAATATGGCTGATGTTTTAGGTTATGGTGATATAGCATCAGCAGATCCACAACATGGTAGAGATAAACTAGCAGCACAAACTTTAGCAGAAAAAGGTGTAACACCTGATCAAGTAGGTGATGGTGTTGTAAACGCACTCACAAGAGATTATAGTGGTTTAATGAAAGCAATGAATAAGGATAAATAATGTCATCTATAGCAAACGATTTAAATCCTGATACCTTTGTAGGTTTATCTTTTCCATTAGGAAGAGATACATCAGGAACTTGGTTTAAAAGGCACAAGACTCTTTTAGAACAAGCTAGAGATAATTTAAAAAATTTGTTATTAACTAATGTTGGAGAAAGACCAGCTCAGCCAGAATTTGGTTCTCGACTATTATCAGTTGTTTTTGAGTTTAAAGATGATAGTTTAATTGAGGAAGTTATAAATGAAGCAGTAGATAGATGGCTACCTTATATTAATATAAAAGCAATAAATACTACAGTAGAACCAAGAAATCCAAATCAACTTAATGTTGAAATAAAATTCGGAGTAACTACTGATCCTGAAGCAACGGAACAAATTACATTAGATTTTGCTCAAGGTGAATAGGAGAATATAAATGCCAACAAATACCGTAGGGCCAAAAACAGATATTAGCAAAGATGTTAAATATCTTAATAAAGATTTTCAAGGATTTAGAAATGATTTGATAGAATTTGCTAAAACTTATTTTCCAACAAGTTATACGGATTTTAATGAATCAAGTCCTGGAATGATGTTTATAGAAATGGCAGCTTATATTGGTGATGTTCTTTCTTATTATGTAGATAATCAATTTAAAGAATCTTTAATGGCATATGCTGAAGAAAAAAGAACTATATTGGATATAGCACAATCTTTAGGATATAAACCAAAAATTAGTTATCCATCATTTGTAACTTTAGATGTTTATCAAACTGTACCAGCTGTTGGTGCTGCAGATGCTGTTAGACCAAATATGAATTATGCTTTAACTGTTAAAAGTAATACGAGAGCAAAATCAGTTACTACAGGAAAAACTTTTAGATTTTTAGATGATGTTAATTTTAAATATTCAAGTTCTTACGATTCTACTACAGTTTCTATTTTTGAAACAAATAGTAATGTTCCTACAAAATATTTGTTAAAGAAAAGAGTTAGGGCTGTTAGTGGTGAAATAAAAGAAGAATTGTTTACTTTCGTAACAGCAGTTAAGTATGATAAAGTAGTATTATCTAATCCAAAAGTTATTGATATAATTTCAGTAACCGATAGTGATGGAAACTTATGGTATGAAGTTCCTTTCTTAGCACAAGATACAATATATGATGAAGTGGAGAATGTATCAGCAAATGATTCTGATTTAACTCAATATAATGATACTGCACCTTATCTATTAAAGTTAAGAAAGACACCACGAAGATTTACAACATACGTTAGAGATGATAATAGAACTGAGTTAAGATTTGGTGCAGGTGTTTCGGATAATCCTGATGAGGAGATAGTTCCAAATCCAGATAACGTTGGTTCTAGTTTACCAGGAGGTGTTTCAAAATTAGACCAAGCGTTTGATCCAGCAAACTTTCTTAATACAAGAACTTATGGATTAGCACCAGCCAACACAACATTGACAATTAAGTATACTATAGGTGGTGGTATCGAAGATAATGTTTTTTCTAATGATATTAAAAATTTAAGTGATATTTCATATGAAATAGACGAATCTAATTTAGTAGCTGGTACTGTTACACAAGTTAAAGAATCTGTAGCAGTTAACAATCCTGATCCTGCTACAGGTGGTAGATCGGGTGAATCATTGACTGAAATTAAACAAAATTCTTTAGCATATTTTCAAGCACAAAGTAGAGCAGTTACGAAAGAGGATTATATGGTAAGAGCATTATCATTACCACAAAGATTTGGGAACATAGCAAAAGTATATCTTGTTCAAGATGAACAACTAAATCAATCTGAAGAACAAGTTCAAGAGCCAGAAGTTAGTGTACAAGATGCAGCACCACCAATTGAACAACAAATTGAAGAAATTTCACCTATAAGACAAGTTAAAGCAGACATTACATCTGCAGCAGCTACACCAGCTTTAGAATCACCTGTTAAAGTTAGAAAAACTATAGCAAAAGCTAGAAAAGTATCACGTTCACAGAAAGTTCAAGCAAGAAAAGGTAAAGGTAGACCTGCTAGTAATATAAGAAAAGGTGGAATTAGTCGTGGTCGTCCAATGTCAGATAGAGGTGCAACAAAAGGACAAAATATAGCAAGTAAGGTAAGAGGCAAAAGGCGTAGGGGAAGATAATGGCAACAAAAAAACAAGCATCAAGAATACCTAATCCATTAGCATTGAATATGTATGTGTTAGGATATGATGCAAATAAAAAATTAACAAATTTAAATCAAGCCGTTAAAGAAAATCTAAGAACTTATCTTGGTCAATACAGAATGGTTACTGATGCGATTAATATTAAAAACGCTTATGTAATAAACATTGGTGTTCAGTTTAGTATTATGACAAGAGCAAATTATAATAAGAGTGAAGTTTTATTAAGATCTATTCAAACAGTTAAAACATTTTTTGATATTGATAGGTGGCAAGTAAATCAACCAATTATATTATCAGATTTAGTTTATCAATTAAGTTTAGTAGATGGTGTAGCATCAGTAGTTTCACCTGTAGAAGATAATAAACAATCTCTACCAATTATAATAAAAAACAAATATAAAGTAGCAAATGGTTATTCTGGAAATTTATATGATATAGACTCAGCAACAAAAAATGGTATAATTTATCCATCATTAGATCCTTCAATTTTTGAATTAAAATATCCATCTACAGATATTGAAGGTAGGGTAGTAGGAGATCAATAATGAATTATTTTGAATTTGCTACAGCAGACGCAACATTATATGAGGGTGAAGCAACCCAATCAGTAAACACAGGTTTAGATCCTATACTTGAAGTTCGTAAAGATATGAATGATTCGGGGACAGTAATTGCTGTTTCTCGTGCTTTAATTAAATTTGATTTATCATATATTAAAAGTTCAGTAACAAATGGTTTAATACCAAAAAGTGCAAAGTATTATTTAAATTTATATGATGCAGGTTCTTCAGAATTACCATCATCACAAACACTTTATGGTTATCCCGTAAGTCAATCATGGGTACAAGGAGATGGAACTTATGGTGATAATCCAAAAACAACTGAAGGTGTTAGTTGGAGATATCGTGATGGAGAAACATCAGGTACACAATGGATTTTGTCAAGTAATGATACGGGTGGAACTTGGTTTAGTGGTAGTTATGCAGGTGGAACAAGAAACTTAACTTGTTCTGCTTCTTTATCATACGAAACTACAGATATTAGAATGGATGTAACTGATATTGTTCATGGTTGGATATATAGTAGTTCTGCTTTTCCAAACGAAGGATTTATGGTAAAGAGAAGTGGTAGTGTAGGAAATGCAAATTCAAGTGTAGATGAAGGAAGTACTACTGCTTTTGGACAATTAAAATTCTTTTCAAGAGACACATCTACAATTTATCCGCCAAAGTTAGAAGCAGAATGGAATAGTAGCGCTTGGAGTACAGGTTCTTTAGCACCACTTACAGGTTCTGCATTAGAAGATACTGTAGTTTATTTTACAGGAATGAGAGGTGAATATAAACAAAACAGTAAAATTAAATTTAAACTTGTAGGAAGAGAAAGATATCCTAAGAAAACATTTTCTACAACTTCTCAAAATTTAGTTGTAAAACATTTTCCAAGTGCTAGTGTTTGGTTTTCTGTTAAAGACGCTTTGACAGAAGATGTAATAATTCCATTTGGAACAGGATCGTATATATCATGTGATTCTTCAGGACATTATTTTAATATGTGGATGAATGGACTTCAAGCAGAAAGATATTATAAGTTTGAAATAAAAGTTCAGAGTGGTTCAAAAACAGATGCTAATCAAATTGTAAATTATTATGATGATGATTGGACATTTAAAGTGGTTAGATAATGCCTTATACGCCAGAACAATTAGCAAATAATTCACATTTTGAAAAAGTTTTAGAATCTAATCGAAAAGAGCAAGTAGATAGTTTTCTAAGAGAAAAGTTAAAAACGGATGCTTCAGGTTCTAATGCTGCAGCTTCGGAAACTATTAGAATGAAAACAGGAGAATTTGTATCTATTCCTGAATTAGAAGATGCAGGTTCTACTTCACAGCAAGTAACAATTTCAAATAGAACTAGACATATTTCATCTGATGAAAAAGTTTTTGTAGATAAAGAAATAAAAGAATTATTAAATAATGAACCAGCAAAGGTACTTTCAGTAGAAGAATTTTTTACTGAATATGAAAGATTAAAAACAGTTATGTCTGCAGAAGGTAATAGAGATTCACATAGATATCTTGTAGATACTTCTAAAACATTTATTAATACAGACGATGATGAAGTAGCAAAATTAAAAGCAAGATTACAAGAAGAATTAGATAAGTTACAGGCAATACAAAAAAGATTAGAAGAAACTACTTCATCAATTATTGAAGAAGCAGAGTCAGAAGCTACAGAGGATGCGGCATATGAGTTATATTATTCAACAATGAGTTCACAATTTTTGAATACAGCTAGACCATATACAAGACAAGAATGGGATGCACATGGAATGCCAGAGGCTGCAGAAAATAATGGATGGGGCAAATTAAGATTTATAAAAGATGCAGCAGGAAATTATAAAGGTAGTACACATAATAAAAATAGAATTTCTGTTACATATTATGGTTATGGTCGAAAGAAAAATAAAAAAGTTCGTAGTGGAAATCAATATTTAGAGGCATCAGTTGAGGCTGTAGGAGATCCTCATTTAACTTACGATTGGGTAGATAATAAAACAGGAGTAAGTTTACAATATGATTCTGACGCAGATCATTTTTCGGGTATAGATACACCAACTTTGTCTATTGCACAGGGAAGTAAATATAAACATAGTTTTGGTTGTCCAACATTCAAATGTAAAATAAAAGATTCATCAGGGGAAGTATTCTCTAAATCGGTAGAGATTTATAGAAGAACAATCGTAGGTGGGAGTTAATAATGCCAATTCCAGGATTTGAAGGCGGAAAACAAGCTAGTGCTGAAATAAGACCTGTAGCAAATACTGCTAAAAATACTAGTACTGCAAAAAGTAGGGCTGGTTATGTGCCACCAATTACTGTTGATTTTAAAAATGATTTTGGAGAAAAATCAGAAGATTTTATAGAATATTATGTTTATGACATGGATGGTAATTTTATAGGATCTGAAATTAGAGAAGGTGGTGTTTCAGGAGATAAAGTAAATTTAAATCCTGGTGAAGATATAAGAGCATTAGGTTTAATAGCAGGAAAATATAGAATAGTATATAATTTTTTACGACAAAGAGGTGGTAAACCAAGAGTATTTTTCATTGATAGTGATAATGATCTTTGGAATGGTATAGTTAGAGAAGAAGATGGTAAGTGGTTTAAAGGTGCTGAGTTAGATTTAACTAATCCAACTACAAGAGAAGAAGTTTTTGTTTTTGATGACAATTATTTAATTCAAGATATATCAACATCAAGAACTGAAGTAAGAGTTATACCAAAGAGTTCTGAAATTGGTGAATATAAAAATGGATTTGCGTCTCTTCAATTTAAAGAAATGCAATACGATCCTGTACTCACCGATATTACAGGAGATATAAGTGTAGATAGTACTGATTCAACAAAACTTGTTGCTAATTTAGACGATTCTGATAATGGTTTTAATGACAATATGATTGGTGGAGAATTAATAATTAAAAACGCATTTATAACGGGATATAATACTGATATTATATATAAACAACATCCAAATCCAAATTGGGAAGGTCCTCCACCTGAAAATAAAGAAGAAGATGCTAAAACTACAGCAAAAGAAGAAGCAATTAAAAGGCGAGAAGATGCTAAAACTGACCCATTACCTCCTGAATCGAAATATGGAGATGATCCTATAACAGAGATAGATCCAAATGTATTATCTATGCAAGATACAGCTGATGCTACAGGTGGTGGTTATGATCCTGTTACTAACTATGGAGACGTTGAAGGTCGGGAAGGTGATATGGGTGGAGATATATAGTTATGGCTAGACGACGTAAAAAAGGAATCTCTGGAAGAAGAAAAATAAAAAGAAAAAAGAAGTCTTCTGATGTAGCAGCGCAACAAGCAGCTCAAGCTGCTAGTACGTCTACACAAGGAACTAGACCAGAACCACGTCGTTTTAGAACAATAGGAAGTGAATCAAGAACTATAGTAGATGTTGTTGAACAAGTAATAGAACAAAAACAAGTTACAGTTGATTCTGAAGGATCAGCGGTAACTGAATTACCTGATAGTCTTGAATCAGCAAAAGGGAAACCAGTACCTAAAGAAATTAAAGTTGCAGATGAAGCTAAAGAAGTAAAATCTAAAAACGAACCACCTATTGTAGAAAATCCGCCGGCGCCTGAACCAGAATTTATTACTGAAGAAATTAAAATCGTTACACCTATATATTCAGATTTTCACGCAGATATAGTAGAAGTTGTAAATAAAAATACAGTAAAAGTAAATCAAGATTGGAATAGTTTAGCACAATCGCTTGGAAGTCTTGATGGAGATTATGAGGGTACTAATCCAAGAAGTAGATTAACTTTTAATGTTACGTATCCACATTATGATTTAACAGAATTAAAAACTCATTTAATGTTTGATGAAGATAATGAAGCATTAGTAACTAATTTACAACTTGATAAAGATACAATTAAAGAATATCCATATTCATATGTTTTAAAATTGATGGATCCTCTTGATGAAGAAGTTCAAAAAACGGATGAAGTTATATTTGCAGATAAAATGTTGGAAACATATTCTGAAGATGTGGTTTTAGTTCCACCTACAGAAGATGAAGAATATGTAGTTCTTAGATCGCCTGATGTAGATTCTTTAGAGTCTCCTGTAAGAGATAGACAAACAAGTTATATTACAGAAGATAGTTTAAAAACCACCGATCCAAAAATTAGAAAAGATTTTGAAGATACTCTTATATCTGCAAGTTTAGCTAGTACAGATTTAAATGTTGATTTTTCTCAATATTCTAATTTCGTAAATTATAGTTCAGCTGAACAAAGATTAAAGAATTTTAAATATAAAGTTTCTCAAATAGATTCATATACTGCTGAAAGTTCTTCTATGATAACTACTAGCGGTTCTTCTGCAGATAAAAGAAAATGGGATAGAAAGATAAGAGAAGTTAAACAAGGATTTACGCTTTATGAAAAATATTTGTGGAATACTTCTACTTCTTTCGTTTCGGGTTCAGTAATACAAGATACAGTTAGATATAATAGTGCGTGGCCAAAGTCGGGTGGTTCAGGAACTTATTCAAGTCCTTATATAAATTATCCTGTTACTGCTTCGCAAGCAGTTTCTTGGTATGATGGACAAATAGCAAGTGCTAGTGCATTTGATAAAGTTAATTTAAATAGTATAAAAAATCTTTTACCACAATTTGTAAAAGAAGATAGTTCTAATAATGACTTTTTTAAATTTGCAGGAATGGTTGGAGAGTTTTATGATAATATATGGTTATACATTACTCATATGACTAAGGTGCATGATAGAAATGAAGGGTTAGAAGATAGAAATGAAGGTTTTGCTGATGAGTTAGTTTTTGATGTAGCAAAATCTTTAGGATTAAATATAAAATCAAACAAAGATTTGATTTCGTTAGAAAGATGGCATTTAGGTCAATATCTATCAGGTTCAACTTATGTTCAGTATTCATCTAAACCAGAAAAGGATATACAAGCAGAAATACAAAAAAGACTTATTAACAACTTACCTTTCTTCCTTAAAACGAAAGGTACAATAAGAGCATTAAAAGGTATTATAAATTGTTATGGTATACCATCTACGATATTAAGAGTTAGAGAGTTTGGAGGTCCTGATGTTAAAGGGAAACCAAATTTTTTAATAACAAAGAAATTTACAAAAGCATTAGATTTTAAAGGTGAACAATATATTATAACACCATGGCCAAAAGATACAGTAGATGGTAAAAGACCAGATACAGTAGAGTTTAGGTTTAGAGGTGTTAATAGTGGTAGTGGATTAAATAATAGATATTTAATTGAAGCACAAGATTCGGGCTCTGATACATTTAAATGGGGTGTTGTATTAAGAGATAATGGTTCTACAGATTCAAGAGGACACATAGATTTTGTATTATCAGGCTCTAATGGATTCCTATCAGCATCAGTTCAAAACTTTCCTGTATATGACGGTGATTACATTTCAGTAATGTTATCAAGAGTATCACAAAGTGGTGCTGAAATGACAGTTGACAATCCTGCTTTAAAAACAAGATATGATTTATATGCAAAACGATATGATGCAGGTAGAAGTAAAATATTTTTAGAACAAACAGCTTCACTTAATATAACAGCTTCTTCTTATAATACTTCATTTCAAACTGGTTCAAATATAATGTATATTGGTGGATTAGCAAATGCCTCAGGACTTCAAGGTGGTTATAATAAATTTACAGGTTCTATGATGGAGTTTAGATATTGGACTGCACCATTAAGTGAATCAGCATTTGATAATCATGTAGCGGCACCAGGAGCATATAATGGTAATCATGCATCTGCTTCTTATACTGATTTAATTTTAAGATATTCTTTTAACGATAATCAAAATTTACAAAGTAATACATCAATAGCCGATACTAGTGGTGATGTTCACTATGTACAGACAGGTAGTGCAGTAGGATTTACAGGAAACTTTTTTAATAGTGTAGTAGAAGAACATAAAATGAAAGTTCCAAATCTTGGACCAAATAGAATGATGAGTACTAAAATTAGAATAGAAGATTCTAAATTAGTTGGTAATTTAAATCCTAAGAAAAAAATGGAACAATCTACTTTTGATTTAGCACCTGTAGACTCACCAAAGGTTGGAATATATTTTGCACCATCCGATGTTATTAATGAGGATATTATTCGTTCTGTAGCAGATTTAGATTTTGATCAATATATTGGTGATCCAAGAGATGAATATAAATACAAATATCGTGGTTTAAAAAAGATAGCAGATTCTTATTGGCAGAAGTATAGTTCACCAAATAGCTTTTGGGATTATATGAGATTGATTAAATATTATGATAATTCTATATTTGAATTAGCAAGAAAATTTACACCTTTTAGGTCTAGTAAAACATATGGAATAGTTATAGAACCTAATATATTTGAAAGAAGTAAAGAAGTATTAGGAAAAGCACCTAGTTTTGATAATAAATCTTATAGAGGTGAAATAGATTTAACAGAATATGCCGCAGAAACACTCTTTTCTGCTAGTGCTGAATATTTAACTTATAGAGGAATAATTGGTTATGATGATAATCATTCTGGGTCATTTGAAGCAGATATTTTTAGAAGACCAACTTTATATAAATTGGAATCAATAGATAATCTTGGGGGCTATGGTGCAAATTATCATACAGCTTCAGTAACAAGAGGTGGTCCAAATTATATTTTTTCAGAAGGACTTTCACCGTTTATAAGTGGTTCTAGAGTATCTGAACATAATTATGAACATAGATTCTTCTTTAGTAGTTCAATAAGTGAATCTAAAGGAAATTCTTATTCTTCTTCGCTTGTAGCGTCAGAATATGATACTAAGTATAATCATTATTCAAATTTATTTAATTTGTTTTATGATGGGTGTAAACAAACAATTGAAACAACTCCTGATGGTTTTTCACCCATAGAAACAACCGATGTAAAACAAACAAGACTTGTGGTTCAGGAGCCTGGCAAGTCAAGATTAAAAACAGAGAGATAAATATGAAAAGTATATATTTATTAGAGAAGTATACTTATCTTATTTTATCCAATCCTATAGGAGATTAAAAAATGGGTTATCTTGATAACACAACAACAACCGTAGACGCTATATTAACAAAAAAAGGTCGTGAGTTATTAGCTCGTGGTGGGGATGAATTCAAAATATCCAAATTTGCTTTAGGTGATGATGAAGTTGACTATTCCCTTTGGGATGTAACTCATCCAAATGGTACTAATTCTTATGGTTCTGCCATAGAAAATTTACCATTATTGGAAGCATTTCCTGATGAAAATCAGATTATGAGATACAAATTGGTTAGTTTACCAAAAGGTACAACCAAAATGCCTATTCTTGAATTGGCAATTCCTTCTACAGGATACACCTTTTCAAGTGCAGGACAAAAAACTTCACTTTCACCTGATACAAAAAATGGATCAGATGGACAATTAGGATATACAGTTATCCTTCACAATTCAGATGCAGCAGATTTAACTGTAGCACAGGGTGGTGAAGTAGTAGTTGGTGGTGCAACTACGCCAGTTTTTCTTAGTGATGCTGAAAGAAAGAAAAGTTTATCAGTTATTGGTAAAACATTTTCTATCGTAGCAAGAAGCACTACTACTAAGATTGTAACACAAATTACAATAATTGGAAACGAAACTGGTGCAGTAGTTACCGTTCCTATAACAGTAAATGCTAACGCTTAGGAGATAAATCATGGCTGAAATTTTTACAAGATTTAGTCCCGCTGATGATATGGTGTCTAATTTAAGACAAACAGTTTCTTCAGGTATGTGGAGTGGTGGTGTTGGCACATTAACTACAATGTATACTTCTTCAATTCAAAGTTCAAGTAATGGACAATATTACTATGACGTGTATAAAACAAATCCAGCTTCAGACTCAGAAGCAGAAATTCAACTTTCTGTTGCATATGGGCATGTAAATGGTAGAGGTTCATTAGGTCAGACAGGAAACTATCCAAGTAAAGCAATTTACAGGCAATATAGAAATTTACTATTAACACCTGGAGATTCTAAATTTACATTTGGTGGTTCTGTAGATGCTGATGATGTATACGTTATTAGTGTTGCTAGAGCAAGACTTCGTGAAAAAATGGATCCAGGTAATTGGGAATTACATTTAACAGGAAGCAGCAACAAAAAAGTTAAACTAATTGATGATAGTGGTGCTACTACAAATCCTTCTGTTAATGCAGGTGGAAGAGTATTTAATGTAGTTAGTGGTTCTATAGCAACGGGAACAGCAGTAACTAAAACTGCGGCATCAGCTCAACCAGGTGGTGGATATGGATTATTTTATCCTGATTTAGGAATTATCGTATTAAATGCTCCTGTAACTGCAACATCAGCTTCTTTTTCAAGAACAGCAGGTGCGGCAGGAACAGATTCAAATAATGCAGGTGCTTTCTTTAATTCAGTATCTAATGGTGTGTATTTTGTTTCTCGACGTGAGGAACAATTGAATACAACTCACTATTTTGCAAGAGTAACAAATAAGAAATTTAACTTTAGTAATAATCCAACGTTCTTTACTGCTTCTGATGGTGCATTAGTGCAACCTTCATTTAAGTCAGACCCTAAAACATATATTACTACAGTTGGTTTGTATAACGATTCTAATGAACTTTTAGCAGTTGCTAAACTTAGTAAACCAATATTGAAAAGTTTTAGTAGAGAAGCTATAATTAAAGTTAAATTAGATTACTAATACAGGAAGGAGACTAGGGTGTTTAAAAACATAGACCCTTCCGACGTATCTATAAAACCATACAAATCCCATAAATCGTATACGATTTCTGATGCGGATAGTGGTAGTGGTGCTTTTGGTATTGCAGGTATATCATCAAGTGGATATGCTTTTGCAGTAGATACTGCGGCTAAAACAGACTTTACAAATTCTGTCTATCCTTATAGTCAGTCGTTTTTTCATATACCAATTTTTAGGCAGGTGAAACATATGTACTATAGAGATTGGCCTGCACCATACAATTCTTATTGTTTTAATTCATCTTCTATTAGAGAACTTCATGGATCTTGTACTGTACTTACAATTCCTCGTCAATTTTTTGGAGAAAGGGTAAATCCATATTCTATTAAATTAGTAGACGATTCAGCTAATTCAACTTTTACAATTAAAGATGATGGTAAGGGTAATTTATATGACCAAGCTTTTTCATCAAGTTTTGCAGCAAAAACACCAAATGCAAATAATTCAGGATCACAAGTTGGAAATATTTTTTATGAACATGGCGTAATGGTTATTACAGATACGGGTAGTTATTCTAATGTTGGAACAGGAAATGGTGGTGATGGATTTCAATTAACTTTTGAAGGTACACATACTCATTATGAATATGAAATTGGTGTAACTGCAAATGAAGGTGAATTTAATTCCACAACAAACATTTCTATAACTCAAGATAGAAGTGGTTCTATGCAAGTTGTTCAGGGAGTTGGTAATATACACTCTATATTTGCGCCAGGTGATAACCCAACAAATGGAACAGGTAGTTTAAAATCATTTTATAATCCTACTGAAAATGTAATAGGGCCAGCAACACATTCTGAGTTTCGACCATATATAACTACTATAGGACTTTATAGTGATAATAATGAACTCTTAGCTGCAGGTAAATTAGCCCAACCTATAAAGAATGATGATGAATTATCTTTGAAGTTTGTAGTCAGATTTGATGTGTAACGATATTTATAATTGTATAAAACTGTATTATTTTGGAGAATAAAAATGCGAAATCTTTTGATTACGATGTTATTATTAATGTCTACTTTATTTGGTCAAATAGAAGGGGCGTTTTCCAACTTTTTTAAATACTCAACTGTTTATGCAGGATTTAATATGCATTCGCCAATGCACCAGGATGATAGATATAAACTGTCAATGATTGACCCTGAAACAGGATTAGAAAATTGGTTAAATGGTGAATTAACTGTACATAAAGAAGAAAGAGAATTAAAACCTGATTATGATATAGCATTTGGTATAAGAAAAATTGCACGATTTCATTATGAAGGAAAACGTGGTGTAAAAAATGCTGGTGTGGGTGGAGATTGGTATAAAGGTATGCAAGACGCAAGTCCAAATGAAGCCGCAACAGTTGGTAGAGTAAAAGGATTTGAATACTTAGTAAAGTATATGGAACACCGTCGTTGGGATATGAAACACGCAAGTAAAGAATATCAATTGAGATATCTTGGTGATTGGTTTATTTTTAAATTAAGATATGCTGATTTGGGTTTAGAAGAAATAAAATATGGTCAAAGTGATTTAAGATTACGAAAAGAATTTGTAACTGATAATGGTAGTTTTAATATTTCAGTTGGCGTTGGAGCAAGAACACATCCAGCATACGGATTCGCACCAACTGTTATTGATAGTT
>CALBXV010000602.1 GCA_937890045.1 uncultured archaeon | reverse complement strand
CTGATAAAGTACCTGTAGATAATGATGAAACAAGAAAGTGGAAAGAACAAGGTTATAAATATATAAGATTAACAGATCAACCTAAAAAGGGTACATCAGTTGACGATAAAGATAGGGAATTACCCTCTTCTCTAACTGCATCTCTAAGTGGTTTATGGTATAAACATAATGACGATGGTAGTATTAGTATAAAAGATAGATATAATTTTGATCCTAAAGATTTAAGTTTTCCTAATATCTTAGGAGTTGCTTTAGGAGCACTAGAAACTCCTGGTAAAGTTAGTTCTGGAAATCTAGTTGATATTACTTTAAAATAATAAGGATATAAATGGCTGAAGAACAAACTTATGATGACGATATTAGTCTACCTTTTGATATTCAAGAGGAAGACATAGTTCCAGATCATAATCAACCTGAAGAAGAGCTACCTCTTGAAGAAGGACAGCCACCCTCTGAAATTCCTTATGAAGTAGAGGGAGATACTATTCAGCCCAGTACTGTAGAACAAGAATATTTATCTAATACAGCTAGTCGAAATGATTATGAGTCTTCTTCAGCTTTCTATGAAGATGGTGATAAAGATTATCAAGATGAAGTAAACCGAAAGTTACAAGCAGAAGAAGAAGAAAAGATAAAAAGCGGAGATCGTAGTGGTTGGGTTAATTTTGGAGATGACCTGATTACGCAGAGTGTTCATGGTGCTCTTAATATGGTTGGTGAAACTGGAGAAACCTTTGGTGCTCCCGAAGGTTGGCTTGGAAAAATTAGTCCTAAATATCTTTCTATTCCAGAACCTGAAACTACACGACAACAGCTTCTCCAAGGATTCAGTCAATATGGTAGTCAGTTTTTTCCCCTTAATATGGCACTTCAAAGGGGAGCCCAAACTGTTCAACTAGGATCAAAACTAGCTTCTTTATTTAAAAGATCTAAACCACTTTTAAAAACTCAAAGATATTTAGCAGCGATGTCGGCTGGAGCTGTCACTGATATGATAGCTTTTGATTATACTGATCCTAATGCTGTTAATTTCTTAATGAGTGTTACCAGTATTTCTGAACATTCTGCTACTGGAGCTTTTTTAAATAAATGGTTAGCACAAAATCCTGAAGATTCTGAATTATGGGCTAGAGGAAAAGCTGCATTTACTGGTGCTTTAACAGGAGCTTTACTCGACTCGTTTTTTAGATTGTTAGGTTTTGGTTATAAAATGAGTAAGGCTCAACTACAAAAAAAACGAGAATTATTGGCAGATGCTAATATTGATGAAACTAGAGATATATTAAGTAAAGACCTTCAAGAACAATTTAAAAAAGAAACAGGAGTTACTGTAGAAGAATTTGAAGAAGCTGTTGAGGAAATGGCTTTTGATATAGGCGAAAGTATGGACAGTACAGTTGCTTCATTGAATCTTAAACAAAGACAAGATTTATCTCAAGGATTACCTAATGATGTAGAACAAGGTGTTATTAGTGAAGCAAATAGACGGCTTAATGATGCTATAGCACCTCTAGCTAATACTCTTAATGAACCCAATGAAGAGCTTGTAAATCTACTTACAAAAATAGCTAATGGTGATGAGCTTAGTCCTGAAGAATTCTTTTTCGTTGATAAAAATGGTAAACGTAAACCTATAATTGAATCTTTTAATCTAAATAAGCTTAAAACATCTGATGAAATTAAAGGTCAGATTCAAGCAATTAGTCGAGTTATAGATGCTAAAAAATTAAAACGTACTACAGTTAATGAAAATATTACAGATCTTGTAGCTTTATTAGGAAAACCAAAAGAAGAAATTGTAGAAGCATTAGAACGAAATGTTGGTAATATTGAACAAGCTATCGAATGGGTTCCAGCTTATAAAGTAATGGTTCATATTGCCTTAGAACAAAGTAATGAGGCTTTTACAAGGTTAGCTCAAGCTATTCCTGGTTCTAAAAACCATAAACAACTAACAAAAATAGCTAAAGCACAAGCAGCAAATGTACAAAAAATGGTTGGTTTAGCTAGTCAAGAATCTAGTGGTACAGGAAGACATTTACAAGCTCATACCAATGCAGCAGATCCTAATGCAGATGCAGTTTTACAAGCTAGGTCTGATTTACTTTTTCATTTATTTGATAATGCTGATGTTGGAAGAGTAGCTGCAAGAGTTTCTAGATTAAAAACTGTTAGTGATAGTAGACTTGCAGAATTTAAAGTCAATATAGCAGGATCTAAACGTACTGTTAAAGTTGATCCAAAGCAATCTCGTAGAGCTAGAAAGACTGCTTCACAAGCAAAGAAAACTGAAGCTCGTATTAAACGCTTAGAAAAACGATTACTAGATATACAAGAAGGCAGGATTCCATCTAAAAAAACACCCGTAGAAAGTACAGCTAGAGAATTAGAACTTGAAGATGCTATTGCTGAAGAATTAGAAAAACTTAAATTACCTCCAGAACAAATAGCTCTTAGAAAGAAACATCTTAAACTTTCTAATAGAATTAAAAAGCTTAAAGAAGAGCGAGATAAAGCTACTGGAGATAAAGAAGCAGGAGTTAAAACTACTGAAATTCATGAGTTAGAAGCTGAAGTTAAAAAGCTTACTAAGCGTTTTAAAAAGCCTAAAACTGGTGCTGAAAAAAGTGAAGCTAAACTTAAAAAACTTAGAGAAGAACTTGATCAGCTTGTTCTAATTAAAAAAGATGATAAGACAGCTTTAGATGAGTTTTTAAAAACTACTAAGAAAAGTAGGGGAACTCCTGATGAAGGTTTTAAAGCTGTTGAAAAAGAGTTAAAGAAAGAAATAGAAAACCAAAAGAAACGCTTAGGAATCTTAAAAAGTAAACGAATTACTGAAGAAGATTTAAGGGAATTAGCACTGGCAACGGCTCGTAAAGAAGAAACAGACGCTATTAATAATGCTAATTTAACTCAATTACGAAATATGATTAAAGCCTCACAACTTAAGGGATGGGTTGGAGGATTAATTAAAACTAAAGATGTAGCTTTAGAAATTTATATTAACGGTTTATTATCTAGTTTTAAAACTGCTGGTATCAATGCTTTTGGTAATACTTATGCAATTGGTAGTTCTGTAATAGAACGCTTTATGGCAGCCCGAAAGGGTGGTGGTCCAATAGGATATAAAGAAGCCACTATTCTTGCTTATAATGCCTTAGCTGGAATCCCTGAAGCTTGGAAATTATTTCGTGTTGCACTAAAACACGGTCCAGCACCAGGATCGTCAGTAAAAACAGACTTTTTTAAACAGTATGATAGATCTATATCAAAAGAACTTTTTAGAGTAAATGGTAATTTGGGTAGATCAATAGATTTTATTGGTGGAGTAATTAATCTTCCAGGTAGAGTTGTTATGGCTATGGATGAAGCCTATAAAGCACTAACCTATCGAATGGAATTTTCTGCTTTATCATACCGTAAAGCTGCAACAGAATTTGGAAAAACTCCAAAAACAGTAGATGAAATAGCTAATGTTCAACGTAGGGCTAACCAAATTTTACAGGAAGTAGAGTCTGGTAAACATGAGGAAATATTAGCTGAAGCTTCTCGTAGAGCTAGAGAAAATACTTATACTCAAAAGTTAGCTGATGTAGACACCCGTAATGTAATGGGTAAAAAAATACCCGTGTCTGGATTATCTCAATTAGTTAAAAATATGATTGAAAGAGATCCCACAGGAATGTTACGAGTATTTTTACCGTTCTTTCAAACTCCTGTAAATCTCATGTCTCATAGTTTTCAACGGATGCCAGGATTACAATATGCTAGTAAACTCTTACGAGATGAATTAAAATCTCCTGATCCTGCAGTTAGACAATTAGCTGAAGCTAAAATATCTACTGGAAGATGGATATATGGTGGAGCTTTTCTATTAGGTTGGAACGGACAGATTACAGGTGGTCCTCCTGCTGATCCTCAGCTTAGAAGACAAATGGAAGATGCTATGGGAGGCAAACACTGGCACAGTTTTAATCTTGGTTTTGGTTGGCAACCCTATAATAGACTAGATCCAATAGGAATGATTTTAGCAACATCGGCTGATTTAGCTCAAATGGGTAAAGGACTAGTTCATTTAAATCATCAACATGAAGCTGGAGCTGATGATGATTTATTATTTAAAAAATATAATGAATTAGCCGAAGCTTCTGCTCTTAATATAACACGATTAATTACAGATCGACACTATTTACAAGGACTAACTGATTTTATGGGAATCTTTAGTGCTGATCTACATGAACAACGTAGGTGGTTAAAACGAGTAGCTTCTGTAAATCCTGTAGTCAGTCTTTTTTCTAGTTTTAGAAGAAGTGTAACAAGGGGATATGAAGGTTCTAAAATGGAAAAATTACAGCCTACAGTACCTAGTGAAAGACCTGAAGAATATTATTATCAATATAAAGATGGTAAACCAGTATTAGACGAGAAGGGTGAAAAAGTACTTAAACCAAAAAGTGAACTTGTTCCAAAAACTGCTTTTGAACAAATAGCCTATCAAGCAACAGGTGAAATATTAAGATTGGTTGGTGACGGGATGCGTGAAGTTACACCAGGATGGGGAACTAAAAGGGCCTCAAGAACAATTATGGGACATACTAAAGCCCATCCAGCTACTATATATAGTGATAGATTAAATCTTGATCCTGTTAAAGTTATAACCAATTTAGGTAACAATATGTTTAATCCTGTACCAGCTCTTAAAACTTCTGGTGATCCTGTAGAGCTAAAACTAGCTGAATTAGAATCAAGAATTAAATCTCCATCTCAAATATATTCTATTCCCTTAGGAAACCAGAAGGGAACTAATATTAGTTATGGTGTATTAATGCTAAATGATGAACAAAAATATTATTTACAGGATAAGTGGATAGAATTAAATACTGCGGGTGGAATTTCTAGTATGGTTAAAGGCTGGAACAAACAAGAAGCAGCCAAACAAAAGTGGATAGCCAATAAAATGAAAGATTATCCAGATCTTATGAGATTAGCTAAACATCCACTTATGGATCTAACATTTAATACAGAAAAAACTAGAAAAGAAAGATATAGTACACTACGAGAACTTGCAGAACAGTATCCAGGTAAATCGGCTCCATCTCCACAAATACAACGTAATACATTAGAACGCTTTTTAAAAATAAATTTATCTATGGCTCAAACAGAGACTCTTGGAGCATTTCCCGACTTAATGTCAAGAAAAGTTCATATTATGACAACTAAAACTGTAGGATTACCTAATCCTACTATGCCAACTACAGGTCTTATGAATAACTTAATACCTCAAACTACTAATATATCACCACAACAACAATAACAAGGACAATAACAAATGGCTAATTCAAGTGTAAGATATGTTGCTTCAGGTGACAC
>CALBXV010000601.1 GCA_937890045.1 uncultured archaeon | reverse complement strand
TTGGAGTATTTATAACAGTATAGTCATCTGGATCTAAAAAAGCTTTGTAAATAAATACGTCTCTATTATGATAAGATTTTATTGTATCATTATCCATTTCAGTAAGAGGACCTTTAAGTTCATCAGATATTACTTTTAAAGTAATGGAAGTACCCGTAGTTTGAGTAGCTAAAGTATTATCTATATTAGATACATTTAAAACAGTATTACTAGTTTTTATTCCTGTAATTCTAACTTCATGACCACTATTAGTTCCACCACTAATACTAATTTTATCTCCTTCTCTAAATCCTGCACTTACTAAATCTGTACTAGGTACAGTAATAGTTGTAGCTGTCATAGTAATTGTAGTAGAAGTAATAGAACTATATAAACTCTCTGCTGATAGAGTTAATGTTAATCCCGTAGCTTTAGCTTCACTAGTTTCTGAATAAGAACCTATAGCAAGAATTTTATCAGCTATATAAGTTTGACTACCATTAGAACTTCCACTAGAATCTACTGAACTATCATCAAAAGAAATATTCATTGCTCCATCTGTTAGATAAGCATATCGTTTTGCGTCTGTATTATTAAGGGATCTTTTAGTTTGATAAGCGTAAGGACGCTCGTATTTTATTAAATGAGCATAGATAAACGGCTCGTTATTTACAAGCCGTTTTTTTAAATCACCATGTAGTGCTCTTTCTGCCATTATGCTTGTGCTTCATCTAAACTTAAGGAAAACGTGTATAAATTATTAGTTCCTAAACTATATTCTTGAACATCTTTATTAAGTATTACTCGAATTTTAGGATTAGTATACACTACTGTTGAGTTATCTGAAACGGCTCTTTGAAGGTTTGGGGCAAAATATACATAACGCTCACCATTAGATTGACCTGGTCTAGAACCTGTTAAATAATCATCATAATTTGTTACTCTCGTTACCCTATATGCTTTAGTATGTAAACTATCCTCAGAATCTGTAATTGTAAACATATCTCCGGGTTGTGGTTGAGTAGCGTATGTACTAGCATGGTGTCCATCTTGAAGCATTACTTCTACTCCCGCATTATGGGCAGTTTTTACATAAATAGTATTACTACCAAGATGAGTATTAAAAGCACTACTTCTACTTGTATATTGGTTAGGAAGTTGAACATAAAAAGGATTTAATCTCCCTTTTCTTTGAAGAAGAAAACTATAGATTGGTTCGAAATTATCTCTGGTCATAGGGTTGTAAGTAATATTTATAGACCATTTATGTCCTGCAATACCTCTAGTAATTAATCGACCACTATTAGAACGAGACACTTGAATGGGTGCACTAGAACTAAATTTAATTGACTTAAAGCCAGGACCATCAGTTCCTCCTGCCTGTCCAGCTGTTCCTATTGGATTATTTGGATCAGGTAAGATATCTAAAAATGAAGTAATTTCTGCCATTATCCGCCACCCCAGCTTCC
>CALBXV010000600.1 GCA_937890045.1 uncultured archaeon | reverse complement strand
GAATTGCTCTACGTACTCCAAAATTATCTTCTGGAAATGAATAATCATCAAATATAAAATAGCCTCCCTTCTTAACATACTTTAATCCATTTAAAATATCTGATGAGCAATTATCATATCTATGAATGCAGTCAATAAAAAGTGCATCTAATGCTGGAAAATTCCATTCTGCATTATATACATCTAAAGGAATAAATTCTACATTTTTTCTATCTTTTAAATGAGTATAAGGGGATCCTTCATGTTCCCCTAAAATTCTTGTATTAAAATTCTTTGGATGTTCTACATATAATACCTTTTTAAATAAATAACTTAAAACTCTTGTAGTATGGCCTCCCCACCCAGAAACCTCAGCAATTGTATTTAAATTCTTATTTTCAAAAAAATCAATTAAATCTGATTTGAATTTTATAGTAGTTGTAACATAAGATTCTCTTTTATCTTTAGCCTTTTTTAATATTTCTCCTTTGTTACTTTTCATAAAGTGCTTTATATGTTTTTTCCATCCAATACCCAGGTGTAGGTTTTGGCCATGTATTAAAATGATATATCCATCCCAATTTTGAAAATAATAAATCTTCGGTACAAATTTCTTTTCTATTCAAATCTTGCATATTATAAGTATAAGGTAGTGTTTTTGTTTCTATATTATGCATTCTTAAAAGAAAATTAAATGGGGTTTGATCACTACCTAATCCTACTTTATTTTGAAGTTCAATTAACATTTGTTGGTTATTAGAATAAAATTCTTTTATTATATTAAAAAATTCTTTATGTTTTTTGTTAACAACCTGAAACCCACAATTAAAGTATTTCCAAAATTCAACAACATCTTGATCTTTAAAAACATAATGTTGGTATACTTCAATACTTCTCATTACCCACTCATTAACAGGATTAATTACTGCGGTTAATTTATTTTCTGTTAGTTCAAAAAAATTAGGACAATTTGGGTGAATTATTGTATCCGCATCTACCATGCATATTTGATCATATTCAATTCCCCCATCTTCTAATAAATCAAATAAATAATATCGTTGCCAAGTTAATTTCATTTGTTCAATTGGACACAATAAATCTTGCATAATGAATAATTCAACATTATTCTTCTTACACCATTTTTCCCAACTAGCTATAGACCATTTATATTCTTGATCTCTACTTCTAGAATCCGTTTCAATTGCTATAACAAATACTACATTCTTCATTTTAACCATTTATCTTTATATGTAACCCAAATTTCATTCATTATTCTAATTCTTTCTTCTATAGGAAATCCTGTAAAGTGCCATAATAATCCGTACTTCATAAAATAAGGTGTTTTATCTCCTAATGTCCAGTTGTGATGAAACATATCTTTTTTTACCATTCCTATTAAATTATATGATGGGGGTAAAAATTTCTTTTTTATTTTTAATTTCTCTAACACAAAATTGAAAATAGTTTGCTCTCTTCCCGTGTTTGGAATATTCCAATTATCTATTTCTTCCTTATTAAGGTAATAAAATTCTAATAAATGATCAAATACTTTTTTATGTTTTTTTGAAAAAAATATTACTCCCGCATTAATATATGAATACATGTCCAAATTAACACCAGGAAAGAATTTTTTATAAGCAGAAATACTATGATTAAGATACCCTAAATTATCATTATCTATAACACCACAAAAATCATCTTCAGAATATAAATCAAATATATTTGGCATATCCCATCTTGGCATTGTATCAGCATCTACGATTCCAATTTTATCATATGAATCCCCTATTTTTTCAAAAACTAATTCCTTATTCCAAATTGGTTTATCAAATCTTTTATCATGTTCTGAATTTAAATAGAATTCTACATTATGTTTTTTACACCAAGATTTCCAGGAATCAATTGAGGGTTGACAATAATCTGTAACCTTAAATTGAGAGGTGTGGTGATCTATGGCCACCATATAAATTATATTTTTAGACATTGTATAATTCTTTAAATTTATTTACTGACACTAAATTTAGTAAATCTGATCGGTATTTATCTAAATACGAATATTGGGTACATTCTTGTATATTAGTAAATTTGTTCCATATATTTTGGCCCCCTCTATGAATTACTCCACAACCATGATCTATATTAACAACTAACATTTTTAAATCCCCTCTGGTACACCTTAACTTTACCCAAGACTTCCAAACAGTACCATTCCAATAACCCCTCCCCTGAACTTCTCTTTGCATATATTCTGATATTGGGTTACAATCATGCATGATAATAAATCCTTTACCACTTAAATGATCTAGGGAATTTTGTATATCTTTATCTACTTGATTTTCCTGGTGTAACCCATCAATAAAAATTATGTCATATTTTTTGTTTTTATCGATTTTTTGAAAAAATTCATCTGATGTCATTTTAAAAGTTATAGATTTATTTTTTGGGTTTGGGTCTACACATTCCTTATATTTGATTTTTATTTTATTAAAATTTCTATTGGGGTCATGTGTACCTACCTCTAAATAACTTTTTAAGTTATAATTTTTAATCAAAAAATTAATAATATCTGTTCTATACCTCATTTAAAAACTTTTTAACTTCCTTTACCCATATTTTATATTTCTCTATTTCTCTACTACCTCCCCTACCATAATGAAAATGGAAGGGTTTATCATTTATATATGTTTGTTCCCCATGTGGTACTTTAATTAAATGTTCATTATATAATTTGTTATCATCTAATGAATTTTTTAATACTTTAAATTCTAAATTATTATCTGTAGCATATTTAGTTATATTTCCACAAGAATCTACATAACTATAATCCGGATAAGGTACTTTACCTCGTTTAAAAATCATAAACATAGGTCTTGCAATATTTTTTTCAAATCTACTAGTAATAAATAAATATTTCTTGGTCATTGGTAAAATATCATCAACCCAATTATTTAAAAATACAACATCATTATCTAAAAAACAGATATATTTTTGATTAGTATTTTTCATTCCTAATGTTAATCCTCTACTATGATTTCTACTACCAGGACCAAATTTATTACCAAATTTATCAGTTTCCCATTTTACTCCAGCCATTCCTCCTCTTTCTTCAAAAGATACCTGATTTGTACCTGGTATTATATTAACATCTTCTGCAGATTTATAGGTTTTAAATAAATCTAAATATTCTTTTGATTCTGGGGTTTCATTCGCAACTATAGTTATCAGATATGGATGTTTAACAAATTTTCTTATACTTTTAATAAGTAATTTGATATAGTCTATTCTATAATAACTAACAACTATAAAATCAATCCCACCATTAAAAGGGTTCATATGTGTTTCCATCTAATTTAAAATTTAAAAAAGGATTTAAAGAATAGATATTACAATCATATACTTCTTTGATTTTATCTCTTACTTGTATATTTAAAGGTTGTATTCCCCCCAACCATTGTTCAGTTCCTGGATTATTACCCCCAGAAATCCAATGTTTTTGTGTATAATCATCCATATAACTTTTACCATCAATTTTACCACTATCTACACCACATACCATTATATTTTTAGCCCCAAAATATGCTGATATATGTAAAGCACTAGTAAATGTAGATCTAATAGCTATGATTCTATCCTCACTACCAATCACATCTAAGTCTAAACTACCATCCGGTTTTTTATAACTACCATTATTGCCATGATCAAACACATAAAAATTGTCAGAATATTCAGGTGTATTTTTACCATCTGATCTCATAGCTGTGCCTGGAGATGGATTATAGTTTCCTGCATGATATCTTGAAAACAAAAGTTTTGTGTTACTATCTTTTAATTCTACAATACTTTCATCGAACCTGGTAGACTCTCCCAAATCCTTCATGACAACATAGTTACATCTAAACAATCTATGTATTTGATTAACTCCAATTGTTATTTTATTATCAAAGAAATTATTATTTACAAAATTCATAGAAGAGCCTGCATTAAGAACCCAAATATCTTCTCCTTTATGTATATCCTTTAATTCCATTATATTTTTGTAAATCATAATTATTTCCTATATTTTTTATAAAGAAACTCTGCAAATTCAAAATCTAATGGAGTATCAACATCAACAGCTTCAATATCATTAATTTTATAAAAAGTAGGATTTTTACCAACAACATTACCAAATTTTTTCATATTTTCTTTTGAAATTATTGATATTCCAAATGTTAAATTTACTATATCTGGTAAATCTTGACTATTAGGAACATTATTGTTATCATAATTAATAGGTTTTCCATCTAACCACAAATACTCTTTTATAGAATTAACTGTATTCAAACTATCGTGTGTATCTTTAACTAACATAAATCTATTAATAAAATCATAATAAGTTTTACTTGTAACTAATGGAGCAGTACAAGGAGAATGTATAATATAATCAGATTCAGTTGTTTCTGCTAAATTCATCCAATGTTCAGTATTTGTACATTTAGAACTAGCATAATATTCCTCTCTTTCAAAATAATTTACTTTATATCTTTTAGCTATTGAAATAGCAGTTTGAGAATCTGTATTAACTACTATATCATCAATCAAAGATATATTTTTCAAAATTTCAAGTTTCAATTCTAATAAATTCTTTCCAGCAAAAGGTTTAAAATTTTTATTTTTAACTCGTTGAGAACCTTTTCTAATCGGTACTACTGCCGTTATTTTTTCTCTATTCATACCACTTCCTTTATAGTTTGATTCCAATCAACGAATTTTATTGCCTTATCATCAATATAATATTTAGCATTTGGTTTAGTGTAAGTTACATCTTCTATATATTGGTTTAAATTATATTTATCTAACCATTCCCATATCAGTTCAACACCTGTTTTACCATCTATAAGTGGTCTTTCTGGATTAGCTTTACAAGTATAAACTATCAAAGTATAATCATTAGATAGTTGTTTTAAAGCACCTTCTACACCATCAATTAGTTCACCATATAGAGTACCATCATAAAATCCCTTTGAATTTTTATGTATAACACCATCGAAATCTATAGCTATTGTATTTTTATCTTCAATACCAACCATATTTTTAAATTCATCAATTTTCATTTTATTATATCCTATCAAATATTATCTTAGACCTATTTATATACTCATTACCAATTTTACTATAATAATCAGCTTTATAATTTAACCAATTTGATTCAAACAATAAAGAATCCTTTATCAAACTATCTAAATTATCAATGTCGGCATTATTCAAATCAATAATAACATTTCTTGTTTCAATATTATCTAAAAGTTTAACATCATATATTTTTTTAATAAAATTAATACTTGAACTACCAATATTACCACCCATTAAAGTTTTAAAACCATACTCTTTTGATTGTGTTAATATATCAATAACAACATCACACATTTCTGATGAAATTACATCTTGTTTTCCATAACCAAATGATTTTGTCAAATCTGACCTACCAACAACTATACCAGTTAATAATTTTGAAGTTGGTGAACTCAATATTTTATCTAAATTTTCATATGCATTTTTTGTTTCTATATTGATATAAAAATTCAAATTATTTCTTTTTTCAATAGGAATATTTGAATTAACAGCTTCAATAAATTTTTGTAGTGCAAACTCTGATTCAACCATTGGAGCGACTATACCATTTACATCTAATAACAAACAATTATTTATATCACTAATAGCTTCACATCCACCTATTTTCACACTAACATAAGTTCCTACAGAATCACATATTCTTTTCATCTTGACAACATCATCAAAAAGAACACCTTCATCCTCAAATGATTGTTTAATACCAACTACACCTCTGCTTAATAATTTCTTTAATTGAGCTTTTATAATTTTATGATCCTACGCTACTCAAATTTTTAAAAATATTATACCAATATAAACATAATTTATGTTGATCAAATTCTT
>CALBXV010000599.1 GCA_937890045.1 uncultured archaeon | reverse complement strand
TTTATTTGCAACACTGTTCCATCTAGAGGTATGCATTTCTAAAAATATCATTCCATTATCATTAGCTATTTGTTTGGCTTCTTCTGTATGGTTTTCATTATAATCGAATACAATATATTGCCATATTACTTTAACATTTTTGCTAACAGCAAATTTCATAATTTCAAATAATTTTTCTCCATTTTGATTTGTTCTATATTGATGGCTTTCGTTGGGTAGGCCATCTAATGCAAAAAACCAATCGTATTCTGGCTTATTAGCTTCAAATGCCTTTTCATACCAAGATATAGGTTTGTGTGAAACTGCTGTATGAATGCTAGCTTGTTTATTTTGTATCTTTACTAGTTTTAAAAACTCTATGAATTTGGGATGCATTACTGGGTCAGATACTTGGCCACAAAAGTTTATTTTATCAAACCAATCTAAAATCATTTTAAAGTTTTCTAATGATAAATCTCCACCTGGAATTTTTAATCCCAATTCTTTGTAACGGTGTCTCATGCAACCTTTACAATTTAGTGTACATCTATGAGATATATCTAAATTTATATCTTTTCTGAAGAGAGCTTTATTTAAAGTGTCGTTAATCATAAATCATCCAAATCGGGCCACAGTTTTGATATATCTGTTTTTCTAACAGCATTAAGTTCTGATAGATATTGTTTAATGTCATCTTTATTTACTGGTACTCTTTTTAATTCAGTTATAAGACGATTACCAGAATCGCCAGTGCCGTGTTTAGTGAATTCACTGGACACCTTATGGAAGTTTTTCATTATAGTATTTTTATTATTTGAATTTCTTATAGATAGAAAATATGGATAGTATACGATATAACAAAAGTCCAAATCTAAATCGAAGTTGTCCTTATAATATTTTTTTATTTCTTCAGAATCGTTTATATTTAATATTGAGGCTGTGCAATTTAAACCGCTTATCCATTCTTTATAAAGTTTTAAATTAGATTCAAATTTTTTAACGTTTATTGGATATCTTATCCAAGCTAATTTATCTCCGTAATGGTCACAAGATACAGCAAGACCAACATTTTTAAATTTTAATATTACATCAGAAGTAAATTTTGTATAGTCCATAGCAGTTAAATTTGTATCAAAACTAACTCCAATTTTACTAGCATCTTCGTCGGAAATTTTATCTAAAAAACTCCACATTCTAGGTAATAAAAATGGTTCACCTCCAGTAAATTTTATTGAAGAAACTCTGTCTATATTATCAAGAACGTCTTTTATAGTTTTATCGTATTGTTCTTTCTTTATAGGTTTATCGTTACCACCAAAGTAATTATTTTTTAATAATGATAATTCTTTTCTTCTTGTTGAAGAATTGTGAGGCATACACATATAACAGGTTAAGTTACAATGACTACCAAATACTCTTAATTTTAATTCTATATCTCTAGGTTCAGTTTGTATTTTATTAAACTCTCTATAAGATACTCCTCCTCTCTGTTCTATAGAAGTACACAAATAACATTCTGGAATATTTTTACCATCTAACATTCTACTTCTTATTTCATCCATCTCTGGCGAAAGATAATATTTAAAAGGAGTTGTTACTGTAGAATTAAATATAGGTTTATCTTCATTATCCCAATCGTCATCAAATGGAAAAGCATGACAACAAAGCCTATACCTACCTTTGCTGTCGCAATAGATATGGTCGAAAGCCCTTTTACAATAGCTTTTATTCATATAAATATTTATGTGATATACCTGAAAGATTATAATGAAGAATTATTAGATGATGTGAAGTATCTTACTTCCGAAGCAGAAAAGGATAAAAGAAATTTAGCTAAAGATAATTACACCGAATCAAAAATTCTATTTCATATTTCTAATAGGTATGAAAATGGAAAGTTTTCTATATTATATGATAATGACAAACCTATAGGATATGCTGGAGCTTATAAACATACTGATGATGTATTAATATGTGGAGTTCGTTTATATATTTTGCCTAAATATAAAGCTAGAAGTTTATTTGGGAATTCTATATTGCCTTATCAAATGGAGTATGCTAAAGATAATAATTTTAAATTTATTTGGCTAACCTTTAACGAATATAATACTTGGCTTTATAAAGCACATCAACGTGTAGCAGAAGGTAAAGGAACTATATTCGGACATAAACCCAATAGAAAAATATTTGAAAGGGCTCATTTTTATACAGAAGAAAAATATATCCGACAAACCTGGCAAAAGGTTATTGAAATTGAAATATTATGAATTAGAACCTGAAGATAATACATTTAAAACTATATCTATACAAACAACATATCAATGCCAATTGGCATGCTCTAATTGTTATCTAGGAAATATGTTAAATGATCCTAATATACCTAATGTAGATGTTGAAAGATTTGCAATAGATAAATAGTGAGAGGAATATTATGCAACCGTTGATACATTCAGTACCCATTGAAAAAACCCCATACGAACAAGGAGTCTTTCCTGAAATTTTTATAGATGTTATGTGGCAATGTAATATGTCATGTAATATGTGTTACTCAGATTCTCCTGGTCCTAAATTTCCAGTAACTACTACATCCATGAATAAGGATTTGGATTTAGATTACTATGAGGACCTATGTGCTAGATTGCCAAGGCCGGTTCTTATGATGCTTGTTGGAGGTGAACCCTCAATAAGTAGAGATATTTTTAAAATTTTAGAAATAACTTACAAACATGGCCATGGGGTGTTCATGCCTACTAATGGCAAACGGTTTGCTAAAAGTATATCATTTTGTAAAGAGTTTGCTCAAATTTCTAAAATGGGTAAGACTGTTTGTTGTTTGGATTTTAGTTCTGGATATAATGATGAGATTAGTGATATAATATATGGAGAACCTGTACAAGAGTTTAAAACAAAAGCATTAGAGAATATACAAAAAACAGATGCGGTAAGGGTTCTACTTTCTTCTGCTTTGATTAGGGATTTAAATGAAAGTGTTATGCCAGATTTGATAGACATAGCTGATAGATTTAAAAAGGTTGTACGAATTCTTAAATTTAGAGCTCAAGGTCATACAGGGAGATGGATTAAAGAATCACATTCATACAGAACACCCGAAATGTTAAAGTTATTAGAAAACTATTTTACTGAAGAAGAAATGTATGGTACTGTGACTTTAAGTGGAGAACTAAAAATTGGAAAGAATTCCGAGAAATGTTTAGGTAAGAATTGTTGTTTTCATTTTAAACCTAAAAGACATTTGCACGTTTGGGTATTGGAATGTTTTACAGAACAGGGTTCTTGTTGGAGAAAGGGACGTTTAAATGATACCGGTACGTTAGAACCTGCATTTGAAGCTTATGGTGCATTAACACCGGAGGGTATTCATGCAAAGTCATGCTAAATTATTATGGTGTCCAGTTGATATACCCAAGTTTCCATATTCAGACTTTAATCCCTCTTTAGAAGTTAAAGAGTTTTTTGCATGGAAATATAAAAAAATAATTGAATCAAAAAGAGGATCTTCTACAATATCTGAAATTAATCCGATAGTATGTAAAGAATATCCAGACCTAATAGATTGGATTAACTTGTTTCCATTTAAGACAATACGAAAGATTAATCTTCACACACAAATTAAAGAATGCCAAAGCCATTTAGATTTTGGTTATCAACAAGTTATTAAAAAAGGTTACGATAAAAAATTGTATAATAACAATTTTATTAATGAACCATGTGGATATCGAACTTTGATATTGGGTAGTAGGACTAATATGCAATATATAATTTACAATAGTGAGAAAGTTTATACAACTATGCCAGATGATACTGATACATTTCTTTTACGAAATACAGAAACCATACATGGTGTTGATGAGGAACCGGGCAGAACTATTTTATATATGCATTTTGAAATAGATACAGATAAGAATAAAAAATTAATACAATCTAGTTTAGAAAAATATAGTAATTATGCAATATATGGAACAGAAGAAGTTTATAATGTAGACATTAAAAATTGGAATAAGAGTGTTGGTTTGGAATGAAAATAGCATTTATAGGAGATAGTTATTGTGCTAATATTAAACCAGGCGGTTGGCCATTTATTGTAGCAAAAGAATTTAATGCTGATATTATTGCACAGGGATTAAATGGTCGAGCACTATTTCATTCATATGAAGTTTTACTTGAAGTGGTAGATCAAGCGGACTATATTATATTTTGTATTACTGAACCTAATAGATTACCAAATAAGGATAAGAAAGATATTAATATTGCCAATAGTTGGGACTTAGATGATTATCCAATAGATTGTTCTGATAAAATGTACGAAGCAATCAAAGGATATTACAATCATATTATATCTTTTGATTGGCATAAAGTAGCTCAAAAAGGTTTATTGATGCAAATAGACGAGTTAATGTTACAAAAGAAAAAGAACTGTATTTGGTTTCCTTGTTTTTTTAATAGTATGGAAGGTAGTGATATTAAAAGTGGACCAGTTAGTAATAGATCATTGTTTGATATAGAAATGGGTATGTTAAAAACCAAAGGTATGTCTGATAAAGATATAGAAACTTTAATTACATTCGATTCTTACCGAGATTCGGGACGAAGGGATGTTTTTAAAAAATGGTTATTCAATAAGAAAAGTAATTTCAAGACTCGACAAAATCATTTGAACGAAGAACATAATCAAATTATGGCAAATTTAATAATAGATATTATTAAAAAGGGAAATTTTATCTCAAGAGAAATTAAAATGGAAGATTATTTTGAGTCGTTGAGATATAAATATAGTAAAGAAGAACATAGTCCTTTTATTTACGATTAGGAGAATTAATATGGCTGTTACACAAACAATAACATTTACTAAATCTGATACTACTTTTCAAAATGATATAGAATCTCAGAATGAATTGGAAGGAATAGTTAATGATTCTGATTATACATCATATTTGACAGATTTAAAAACTGCTGGCACTTTGACAGAAACTACTGCGTTTGATGTAGATACACAAACACATACATTAGTAAGAACTTGGAACACTAAAGAAGCTTTTGATCTTTGGGAATCTTCAAAGAGTACTGAAATTGCTAATCATGGAGCATCACTTGATGCCGCTGGTTTTACTTATACTATTAACACTGTGGAATAATTGTAATATCTTTAACTCTATGAGGTTGTTCTAATACCCATTCTACTATACCCACACAATAAGATATATCCATTTTATTTACTTCAATATGGGCTACACGTGGACTATCAAAATATCCAAAATTAATTATAGTGGTATTAATACCTTCATAAAATAAAGCATCATTTGCATCCTTCAAAGTTTTCTTTTCAAGTCCATATTTAAATTTCTTTTTATATCCCTTTACCCAATCACTAGCTGCAGAACCTATATTGATAATTTGTTTATCTAATCTAGCAGCTTTATACAACAATTCTACCTGACTGAATCCATCATGTTTGTTGTTAATGAATATGTCACATTCTTCTAAACTATTACAATTTCCATATAGTTCTTCAAGTGCTTTGCCTAAACCTCGTCTAGTTCCTGTAATATAAAATTTCATTCCTTATATCCTAAAACCTCTATAAGTAAGTTATATCTATTATCCCACCCACCATTAAATGCTGTATGTGTAGCGGTTGTGTCTACAATATATGCACTTTCTGTCTTTGATAATATTCAAAAAATGGTGCTATCTTATAATCTTCTGTTAGTATGCCTCGGCGTTTACTACCAGCATCTGGAATGC
Organism: uncultured archaeon; assembly: GCA_937890045.1. The sequence continues at coordinate 48 of CALBXV010000599.1, read as the reverse complement.
CATCATCGTCTACATTCCAATCTGTTAACTTGCCTAACATTGTTCCTG
>CALBXV010000598.1 GCA_937890045.1 uncultured archaeon | reverse complement strand
AATTAAAATATAGTTTAACAAAATTTATGACTTCAACAAATTCATTATTAGACCCAAAAAGAGATTACTATATACTCAAAGAAAAAATGTGGGACTGGGGTAGTGGTGACATATATGATGACAAAGGAAAGACAATAGGTAAAATGAAGAGAAAATTATTATCTTTAAGGAAACAGATAACAGTTATCGATGTTGATAATAAAGAAATTTTAACTGTCAATAGAAAACTAGCATCTGTAAGAAAAACATATGAAATCAAAGATATGGATGATAAAATACTTGGTCGAACTAATAAAAAAATTATGTCGTTTATACGTCCAAAAATGTGGATGGAAAATACAGATGGGGAAAAACAATTAATTGGACAAGGTTCTTTTGCAGGTTGGAATTTTGACATTACAGATACTAAAGGTAATAAGATTGCAGAAGTTTCTAAAGCTGATAGATGGAGAGATGTTTTATTATCAGGAGTTTTTGATTTTAGTGATACATATGCAATACACATATTAGATTCAACTTATGATAAACGAATTATATTAGGTCTAGTAATAGCAATTGACAATAGTGTACATGACAAATAAAAAAATAAATATATTATAATAAATAATAAACTAAATATCAATGAAAATTACATTTGGTGGAGGATGTTTTTGGTGTTTAGAAACCATATTTGACAGAATCGAAGGTGTAACAGAAGTAATATCAGGTTATTCTGGAGGATATAAAGCTAATCCCACATATAAAGAAGTATGCAGTGAAGAAACCGGACATGCGGAAGTTATACAAATAACTTATAATCCACAAATAGTAAGTTGTGAAGAATTACTTAGCTTATTTTGGAAATCACATGATCCAACAACGATTAACCGACAAGGAAATGATATAGGAACACAATATAGATCAGTAATATTTTATCATGACAATGAACAAAAAGATTTAGCAATACTATCTAAAGACGAACTAGAATCTAGTAAACAATTTATAGATCCAATTGTTACAGAGATAAAACCGCTAGATAAATTCTATAAAGCCGAACAATATCATCAAAAATATTATAGAAATAATTCAACTGAGATGTATTGTCAGTTAGTAATTAGACCTAAATTACAAAAACTTAATCTTGAATAGAAATTCTATAATTATATTCAGAATTTAAAAATTAATTATGTTAAAGAATAAAATGCCAAAACCTTCAATGGTTAAACCCAACAGGCTTTGGCATTACTCAACACAAAAGTGTTAAGCAATGATTGATAAAATTTTTCTAATTAATAAATTTTATAGTAAAAATTTGTTAAATTATCTAAAAATACATTATTTTTAATGAAAAACAGGTAAAATTAAACTAGATAATAATAATTAAAAAACTGTTTTCGCCATAGTTTCCAGTTTTTTAAAAGAATCTTGATCGACTTTTTTATGTAAACTATTACCATGAGCATCCATAGTAACAATAGCTAGAAATCCACTAACTTGTAGATGCCACATTGCTTCAGGCGAACCCATTTCTTTAAGAAAATCAACTCCAGTTATTTTTTTAATACAATTTGCATAATATTGTGCTGCACCACCAATTGCGTTAAGATATACAGCAGAATTCTGTTTAAGACCTGCAAGAGTTTTATCACCCATACCACCTTTACCAATAACTGCACGTAATCCTAATTTTTTAATAACATCAGATTGATAAGGTTCTTCTCGAATTGAGGTAGTAGGACCTGCAGCAGTTATTTTATATCCATTATTATCATCATTTAAGACAACTGGACCACAATGATATAAAACTCCACCACGAGTTTTAATATGTTTAGGAAGATCAGTTTTAACAATATAATGATGAAACGTATCTCTTCCAGTATGAATTTCACCATTAAGATTAACAATATCACCTACCTTAAGTTTTAGAATTTGTTCTTTAGTAATAGGAGTTTTCAATGAAATAGTGTTTCCTGTAAGTGGTAATCCAATTCCTTTAGCCATTCGTTTAATTTCATTTGCTTCCCTATAAAGCCATTTTGTAATTTGGCCATTTTTAACATTAATATTTATTCCAAGACGACGATATGCCCAACAATCATATGCGACAGAAACAAAAAAACTTGCGGGTAATCGATAAGCTTTACCAATTTTACAACTAAGTAATGTAGTTTTTCCTTTAAAGCCCATAGGACCAATGTCAAGTTTATTTGCTTTATTTAAGATATAATCTTCCAACTGGGCAAGTTTTGGATCCAAGTTAACATCATAAATATTACGAAATAATTGCATTTTAGCTAATTCATAGCCGCTGGTACGATCACCACCAATTCCAACACCTATAAACCCAGTACTACAACCATGACCTTGAGCTTGATATACTGAATGTAAGATACATTTTCTAATACCCTCTAGATTACGATCTGCTTGTCCTAATCCAGGAATATTACAAGGTAAAGAATATTGAATATTTTTATTTTCACATCCACCACCTTTTAATAATAGTTTCATTTCAATAAATTCATTATCCCAAACTTCAATGTGAATAATTGGAAAATAGTCTCCAAGGTTATTACCAGAATTTTTACCAGTAATAGGATCAACTGCATTAGGTCTTAAATAACCAATTTTGGTAGCTTTAGTTATAGCTTCTTTTATATCAGTTTTTATTTTAAGATGATCTACACCAGGTGGAACTAATATTATAAATGTAGGCATACCAGTATCTTGACATATTGGAGCAGTGTTATCAACAGCCATATCAATATTTAAGGAGATAGTAGACATAGCAATTCCTGCATTAGAATTTGGGTTTTCTTGTTCTACACCTAGAGATAATTTGCTACGTACATCACTAGGTAAATTTACAGAAGTTTCCTTTATAAGTTCTAAAGCTGATTTTTTAAAATTTTTCATATAATATTTTTACCTCAATACAATAATATATAATATAAAAGAGTTAATAATATTTAATTTACTACTATTTTTACAACATTTGAAGTTTGACTTACAGAACTTTGATCAATTAAGCTATGTCGTGTCCATTTTATTTTAACTTTAGCCATAATTTCATGAGTGTCACTTCCTAAATCAGATCCAGCAAAATTATAAGATTTATTAAAATCAAACATAAATGATTTAGCAGATAAAATATCTTGAGGGACAATAGGTTCATAATTTTCTTGTACAACAAGTATCCATATTCTATAGGGTAATTCAGGATTTCGAGTCCAATAAAATGTAGCTTTCCTTACAAATTTATCAGACTTAATTTTTTTATTAGTAGTTAATTTTTTATCAAATAAATCAATTGTACAGGTAATACGAATAAAGGTATCTCCTAAATTATATGCTTCTTCACATGATTCTTGTTCTAAACAATCTCTTAAATCTCCGCTTATACTAAAATCTACATTAAAATTAGTTAATTCATCACTCCTAATTTCTTGATTTGAAAGTTCTAATTTAACATTTTTTATAAAACTATTCTTACCTGAAAGTTTGGGAACCCAATCATGATAAGTCATATAAATGATTACATCCTTGATAAAAAATTAACAGATTTATGTACCAGTAATTGGTTCAATATGAACGTTAGATGAGGCACATGCTGCTGTATCATGTTTTGTTCCTCTTCTTAAGGTACCACGATAAAGTTTATCTTCAAGTTTTTCTCCACTTTGTTTTTCCCATTCTTCAACAGGGAGACCATATTTTTGTTGAATTCTATCTCTATACCATTCAGGAATAACATTGAAAGAGCAGAATGGAATAATTCTTAAATCGGGATTCAGATAGTGAATATCACATCGCTGTAATCGTTCTTCATCTTGATTATATTTATCTTGGAAGTGCATCATACCAAGGAATAAACTGTTCAAGTGGAATTTACCTATTGAACTGTAATCATGTTTAACTAATGCGTTTATCAACATTTTTGACATTTGTAATCCTTTAGGTTGTTTTTCTTTATTAATGAAATTACTTACTTTAATTATAAATTTTGCAGTAGTTAAATATCTATTTCCACCACCTTGAATTTCTTCGGTCTTTTCTTCAAGATATTCAAGTAAACCTGGAAGATCAACAAATGATGTAATTGGAACTAGAGTTTTCTTTTCTGGATCTTCAAATACATAAGTACCTGCACCACATGCAAAATGAATTGATAAATCATATTGAGGTTTTTTAGTTAATGCTTCAACGAAATGAGTTATAGGTGAGCATGTAGGAACTGGGAACCAATCATCTTCAGTTACTTCCCCATTAGTTTGTTCTTCTACTCTTTGAATACAATCAGGAATAGTAATTCTAAACTTTTCTCTCTCTTTTTTACCCATTCTACCAGTAAGAGATACAGGTTGATAAGAGATTGCATGAACAGTATCAATATTAGTTTGAGCAAAACGTAATATATCACCAAGTTCATGATCGTTAACAGTTTTAATTACGGTTGGCACTAATACTACTCCAACACCAGCTTTTCTGCAACTTTCTACACAAACAGGTGCTTCCCAATGATTTTTAGGATTAGTTTTTGGACTTACGCCATCAAAACTCATATATAAATTACCTAAACCAGCTTTCTTTAATTCTACAGCTGAGTCAGGATTTAATGCTATATTAATACCGTTAGTATTTAATTGAACATGATCTATACCTTCTTCTTTTGCAATACGAATAATATCAGGTAAATCATCTCTTAAAGTTGGTTCTCCACCAGTAATTTGTAACGAGTTACCTGGTACTGGTCGTTCAGATCTTAAACTTTTACACATATTTCGAATTTGTTCTTGACTTGGTTCATAAACATAAGCACCTTCAAGACCTTTTTTAACATAAAAGAAACAATACCAACAAGTTAAATCACATCTATTAGTAATAATTATGTTAGATAAACCAGTATGACTTAGGTGATTAGAACATAAACCACAATTAGTTGGACAAACACATTTATCCATAGGGACATTTGGAGCATGAGTTCCTTTCCCTTCAGTCCAATAACTACTAAATTTTTTATATAATTTATATGATCCGAAATATAATTCTTCAGTTTCTCCATGATCTGGACAAACTTTACTCATAAAAACTTTGGAATCTCTTTCAAATATAGTAGCAGGAAGTATCATATTACATTCTGGACAAATACTTTGTGTTTGTCTAATGAAATGTTTACCATATTTAATTGTAGGAGATAAACTTTCTTTTAATTTTTCGCGCTCAATATTTATAATTTGTGCCATTTTTACCACTCTAAGTTGTAAATAAAACGTTAATATTATTAATAAAGGTTTTCACACAAATAATAAGGTGAATAGGTGGATTTTTCTGAAAAAACAATAAAAGCAATGTCAGAATTTGGGTTAACAGGATATGAAATTAAAGCATATTTAACTTTATTAGAATTTGGACCAGGGACCGCCTCAGAAATTAGTGAAAATTCAACTGTTCCATATTCCAAAATATATGATGTGTTAAATAATTTAGAAACTAAAGGTTGGATAGAGGTACAACAATCAAGACCGAATAAATTTTATCCAAAATCACCTTCTTCAGCATTAGAAATTATTAATTTAGAATCAGAAATGAGAAAAAAAAGAAGTGAAAAACAAATAATAGATGAATTACAACCAGTATATGATAAAAAAGGAGTTAGAGAACGTCCAGATATATGGATAATAAAGGGGCAACATAATATATTGAATAAAACAAAAGAGACAATAGAAAATTGTGAAGAAGAATTATTAATAGCCATACCTTCAGCACTATCAGATCTAACAAGTTTATTTTTACCAACATTAAAGAATTTAAAAGAGAAAAATGTAAACATTAAAGTTTTGATTACACAAGAAAACAGTGAACATAATCTAAAAATATTCAAAGATTTCGATATAAGAGTTAGAGATAATATGTATGGCGGTGGCTTAATTAGTGATTCCAAACAAGTTATATTATTATTAAGTGAAGAAACTGAAACTGATTCAGGCGCAGCTATTTGGGCAGAACA
>CALBXV010000597.1 GCA_937890045.1 uncultured archaeon | reverse complement strand
GTCAATAAAAAAGTGTATTCTGGAAGATGGAAAACGAGTAGTAGATACCGTTCTCGATATTTCAGATTCAGGTCGAGCAGTTAAAAACGACCCAGCACTATTTGTTCTTGCAATGTGTGCAGGACTTGGTGATGATTTTACTCGTAAATACGCCTTAACCAATCTACCAAAAATCGCACGGATTGGAACTCATTTGTTTCATTTCGCTGGTTATGTAGAACAATTTAGAGGTTGGGGACGTGGATTACGAAAAGCTATTGCAAATTGGTATCTATTAAAAGAAACCGATAAGTTAGCATATCAATCTGTTAAATATCAACAGAGAGATGGGTGGTCACATAAAGACCTATTGAGATTATCTCATCCATCTACACAAGATGCTAACAAAGATTTATTATTTGAGTGGGTTACTAAAGGATATAATTCTTCGAAAGAAGATGAATACAAGGATTCACTCAGTATAATTTGGGCCTTCGAGAAGGTCAAGTCAGTCCAGACAGATGTGGAAGCTGCTAAACTCGTGGAAGAATATAAACTCCCACTTGAAGCAGTTCCTTCTACCCTAAAGACGCCTAAAGTTCTTGAAACGGCATTACCACATTTGGGATTGACAGCTATTATCAGGAACTTAGGTAATTATACCAAACACGGTATTCTCTCCCCCCAAAGTGACGCTCTCAAACTCGTTACTTCGAGAATAACCGATAAGGGGCAATTGCGGAAGGCCCGCATTCATCCATTGTCTGTATTACAGGCGATGCAAACTTACAAGAGTGGTCAAGGACTTAAAGGTTCTGGTCATTGGGAAGTAAACCCACAAATAGTAGATGCTCTTGATGATGCATTCTACTTATCTTTCGATAACATAATTCCAACTGGCAAACGAGTGATGTTAGCACTTGATGTATCTTCATCTATGACCTGGAGTGGTTGTGGTGGGATGCCATCAGTAACACCACGAGTTGGTTCAGCCGCAATGGCAATGGTTACGATGAGAACTGAAAGTGATTATCTTGTAACAGGATTTACCAGTCGTGGTCAGAATGAAGATGGTATATCAGTTCTTGATGTAACACCAAAGATGAGATTAGATAATGTATGTGATTACATGGAAGGTCTTGATTTTGGTGGAACGGATTGTTCGTTACCTATGTTATATGCACTTGCGAATGGACTTCAGTTTGACGCTTTCGTAGTTTATACGGATAGTGAAACTTGGGCAGGTCGTATTCATCCAGTTCAGGCACTTCGTGATTACAGAGAAAAAACTGGAATCCCCGCAAAACTGATTGTGGTAGGAATGGAAGCAAATGATTTTACAATAGCAGACCCAGACGACGCTGGTATGTTAGATGTAGTAGGTTTTGATACGACAACACCTTCCGTGATGTCGGATTTTATCAGAGAAGATTTATAGTAATAATAAGTAAAAAGGAAAAACAATGAACACAGGTACAGTAAAGTGGTTCGACGCTAAAAAAGGATATGGTTTTATATCCGATACAGCGACGAAAGACTCTAAAGATTACTTTGTGCATTTTTCCGAGATCCAAACAAACGGCTTTAAGACTTTAGAAGAAGGTCAAAAAGTTGAGTTTGAAATCGGTGAAGGTACAAAAGGTGCTGTTGCGAAGAATGTTAAAGCAATATCGTAATAAATCAAATTTAGCATAAAAAGTTGGGTTGTTTTTTTAACAGCCCAATATTTATATTTGTCAAAGGTTATACCAATGACAATTAAATAATAACAAATAAAAATAATAATAAGGAGATAACAAATGGATATTAACGCAGTGAAAAAG
>CALBXV010000596.1 GCA_937890045.1 uncultured archaeon | reverse complement strand
ATGTTTCCCAACTTTGTGTTTGGTTATTCCAACGCTCAGACATAATTTACTCCAATTATATTATTTATATTAGTTTAGTTTCGGTTTACGTTTCTTTCTTGTTTTCTTCCTAACCACTTTTTTTCTAGGTTTAACTACTTTATCAATTTTCTTCTTAGTCTTACGTTTTACTGCTATTGGTAATTTGTTTCCAAATTCACCACCATCTACAGGGTCATCTTTGTGATCCTTTATAAATCTAGAGCAAATGACATCTTTAAAATTGTATGCAAAAAAGAATCCTAAAGTGACTACAATCAGTACTAGTATTAAACCTTCCATATATTCCATAAGTCTCCCCTACTATTTAAATTTATGATTAACCCACCTGTAAAAGTAATACAATAACATTCCCATCATAATATAAATGATGCCATCAAACCACGACACTTCATTTAAAAAATCTGCTGTATCACTTGATAGGTCTATCATAGTTTCTCCTTATTATTTAAGTATATCAAAGATTCTGATTGAATGTAAGGAACAATTTTCTAATTCATAGCACATGGCATCCAATACCCACCTGTATGAGATGACCCATCCTTTGGGTGAAAATGAATAGTACCATTACATCCAAACCATTCAGATGCTTTTACAGCTTCAGCAGGCGTCTTATACATATGTTGAAATAAATCTCTTGAATCAATAACTCCTGGCGGCCGCTCTCCCCCTTTAAATCTACTAGGCTCTTCTAATTTATTTGTACGATCTGGTGATTCTCCAAGAGATTCTGCTAGTGCTTCTTTTGGAGTCATTTCATGGGACTTTTCAAAAGGAATTCGATTTTGTCCTACTCTTGCTTCTAGTTGACTTTTATTCTCTTTAATAAATCTTGAGATGTCTTCATAAAATTTGTCCTTACCAGCATACCCAACCAACCTTGCACGTTCCTCTCCATCCCATATAATAAATGTTGGAGTTCCAACAATACCATCAATAGCTTGTCGTTCATATGCTTCATCATACCATTTAGGGGCAACTGGATTATCCATACTAATAATGCGTAATGGAAGTAACTTTGCCTGTTCTGAATTATTATATTCTTGTGCTACTTCCTGTAAAAATGCACGACAATAACCACAAGACTTCATGGAAAACATTAACATCTCTGTTGCAATTGCTGTAGATGTTAAACAAAAGAACAACGCAATTGTAAGTATAACTCGCTTCATAAAAACTCCTTTACCTATGCTTAGGTGATTAATTTATAAATTATCTGCTTGCATTACTCGACAAACGAACCTCTATATCTTTATTTTTATCATTGGATACAATAGTTGCTTTATATACTACCTTACCTTTGTAAGCAACATACCACATATCAATAAAACCCTCAAATTCTGCTTCGACTTTATAACCTAAAGATATAAGAAAATCTCTTATAACAGATGGTTTAACTTTTGGAATTATAACACTACCTATCTTTGAACCTCTCAACTGTGATTTTCCAGTCTTTTTAGTTGAGTCCTTTGTACCCTTAAATCTTTTCTTTAACGCTTTATCAGTTTCAGTTACTTCAGATGCTTCTTGTAAAAAATATGAATAATTTTTCATAAGTTCTTCCTATTTAAATCTATCGAGTAAGTTAGCTCCCAACGAACACATCAGTTTGTTGGTCTTGTCCGCCAGTAATAGTACGAACCAATCCATTTAATCTATCTACTTCATCCTTGAGTTGCATCTTCTCTACTTCTAAAAGATTTACCTTTTCTATTAACGTACCTATCTTCGTTTCTTTAGCCTGAATTTGTGATTCTAGTATTACAATTTTCGTATGTGTCTGTGTCTCTGTTGACCAATTTCCATTACTCATAGTCTAAACCTCATGTTGATGTTGGTGTTGTGCTTCTGTAGTTGCAGGCGTATGAGCGGCAACAGTTGTAGCAACGGCCGAAGAAGCTTCTTCAACAATATTTTCGATAGAGCCTAATGATATAGATGATATAGTTGGTGCGTTTTGTTCAACCAACTTAGATGTTCGTGATTTTAAGTCTGTTATAAAATCTGCCTGAGATACAAATACTGATTCTCCTGTTGGTAATTTTCTAAGTGTATTACCCATTCCTGTGATTGAACCTGTTACATTATTCTTTAATGCACTAATACCATCCGTAACATTACTTATAGTATCGAAATTTGTATTCAATGCACTAACACTACTCATCATATCAGAAGCAGCTCCTGATATCAACGACACATCAACCCTCTCTGCAAAATCAGTCGTGCCAAGAAACGGTGGCATAGATGGCCCTTTAAACAAATTTCCAGCTGGGTCTTTCATTATGTTTGGAATACTAGATGTTAATGAACATGGATCGAAATCAATTCCAAGACTAATTGCAGAACTCGCTAAGTCATTAAGATTTATGTTTGCATCAATATCTAAAACACCGCCGAAATCACTTAGAAGTCCAGAGATGTCACCAGTAATTCCACCTGCTAAATCTCCTAATGTATCACGCAAACTTGAAAATTCACTAGCAAAAGGTATTGAAGGAAGAAGTCCCATCAAAGAACCTTGAACTGTTGATAATGCGCCTGTTAATGCACCTTGAAGTGCTAACAAACCAGGCGGTGTCCCAATCAAACCTCTAAGGTTTAATAGAGAACCTAGTTGGCCTGTTATGGCATCTTGTAAACCACTTAAATCAACTGAAAAACCACATGGTAATCCCATCTCTATCCCCCAATAAATACGTTAGGTGAACCTTGACCCACAAAAGTACATCCAGCAATTGGATCACCTACTCGCCCCGCCATTCGATAATTCACATAAACAGTTCGTGAACCAACAGCAATCGGTGCAGAGTGAGGACAACAGCATGGCGGACAACTACACGGCAATAAATGTACCGTATTGTAATCCCCTTGTCTTGATGCTGGTCTACCATTTATAAAAACATTATGCGAA
>CALBXV010000595.1 GCA_937890045.1 uncultured archaeon | reverse complement strand
TCCTGAATACAAGAGTCTTGTAAACATCTTTTATTAAATTTGGTGATGATAAACTACCCATGATGCTCCTATGTTAGCGTATACACATTCGTAAAAGTAGGATCAGATTGCTGAGATACACTCGTAAAAGTAGGATCAGTCGGTTGTGTAATAGCTGTAAACTTGTCTGATACAGCTTCAGTAAATGTAATAGCAAACTCATCAATTAAATCCCCATTAAACGCTTGTGCGATAAAATCCAAAGACCCATTCCCAAACTGTCCTCTTTCCCACGATAGTGTTGCCATTAATAATCTGTCGGACTAGTCATCTTAATAGTACCGGTCCTGCCTCTATAAGCAAATTTTCTTCCCCTCTTCACTCCCTGATCAAATTTTGCCCCAAAATACTGAGCCTGCCCTACACCCTCTGGTTTCATCTCATATCCATACTGTATTGCTTTTTCCACTAAATGTTCATGAAACTGGCTAGGCAACTCATTTATTTCTGTCTCCCAAGCACTACTAGAAGAAGGCTCCGTAAAGTGATTAGCCTTCTTGTAATAATAGAGATAAATAGTTCTAGCCTTATCGGGAGATTTGAACCTACTAGCGTCTGTAGTAGAAACGGGATTATACTTTGCAATTCCAACGCCATCCCTCTCTATCCACCAGACCCATCTAGACTGTTTCCATGAACTAAATTGACTCCCACCTGTAGTTACTGTAGTAGCCATTAAGTAATATCCCGTATTGGAGGTCTACCAATCAACCTTGGTATAGCCTCCAAGTCACCATCATCATTTGTATAATCAACGGACCATATCTCCATAATCTGGCTATCTAACCCATAATATCTCTGATCTGCCACTGTATCAAATTTTGTAGCTGAGTCTAGAAGTCTTGTTCTAGTGCAGAACTCATCTGAAGCACGATTCAGCATTTTTACTATTTCCTGTGCCCCCATCTCCGGATGATGCTGCTGCACAAGTTCTACCATTTCTTTTCCCTTCATTTTCTAGGTCTCGCATAAGAAGTATTCTGATCTGTCATAGCACCCTGATATGGTGCCCAGCATTGTTCATGCATCTGTTGTACGTATTGCAACTGAGTCTGTAACCACTGATAGGCTGTTGTCTCTTTTTGAATTTTCGCACTATAAGACTGAAACTTCCTCGCAACATTTGCCTGATATTCCGCAAGCTCACTCTGTACTCTTGCTGATTCCTTTTGAACCTCACCTTGATACTTAGACATTTCTGCCTGAATCCTTGCCTGTTCCTTAGAAAGTTCTGCCTGATATTTCCCGATCTCCTCCTGCATTTGTGCCGACTCCTTGGCAAGCTCAGCCTGATATCTACTTACGTCTACCTGAGTTCTTTGAGATTCTTTGGAAACCTCTGCTTGATATTTACTCACCTCCTCCTGCATTTGTGCTGATTCCTTAGCAAGGTCAGCCTGATATTTTGCTAACTGAGCTTGCATCCCCTGCACTTCTGATTGTACAACAGCTTGATATTGCTCAACTTCCTGTCTCCAATCATTCATCTCGCTCTGCTGTAAATCCTGATGCTGAGCCAAATGGGTATTTGCTCTCTGTAATTCAGTAGAAATTGCCTGAAGAGTAGAATCAACCATCTCTACATCCTCGTTATTTAACCAATCTTCAACATCTGTAGTAACCCCTACTGAGGCAGCATTATCCATGAAATTCTTAGCATTAGTCAAAGCATCCGCTACTTCACTACTAATACTAGGCATAGCTTTAAGAGCGGGAAGAGTACCAACCTCACTCGTAATACTAAAATCACTGGGCAAATCAGTAGAAACCGATATTGCACTTGGTAAACTAGAAGACACACTAAAAGCACTTGGTAAGTTAGTAGAAACTGATATTGCACTCGGTAGAGATGAACTTACAGAGACAGCAGAAGGAAGACCAGTAGCCATACTTATACCATCTGAAAAATCACTAATTGCATCAAAAGTAGTTTGATCAGCATCTAGATCAGTTGGGAGCCTACCATAAGTATCTATCATCTTCGCATGCAATACATTCATAGCTACCCATAAAACAACATGCTTTTTAAATTCATCTGGGAAATATGCAATAGTTTCATTGGTATCATCCACTGCTCCAAAAGTGACATGGTGCACTACCCCAGCCTCAGTCGCAGAAGGAGTGGGTTTTATATATAACGTACCAGCCTCGACATAATACTTCGGGTCTTCTGGGGGAGCATAATACAAACTTGTAGTACTACTCAACTGGTTTTTAAACTGCAGTTTTACAGGCTTTGCAGTTCTTAAATCATCGTTAGCATTAGCAGAACTACTGGCATCCCTCTCCACCATTAAAACTCTACCCTTAGCAGCTAAATTTACCCCATTACCATCTGTAATAGCTGCTGTGGTAGCAAATTGCTCTAACATATCAGGAGCTAAAGCTCCTATTCTTGAGACAACTGTCTTGACACCATCTGTCAACCACTGTGCAATTTCAGTTGTATAATCTGACGTAGCACCAACATAGTGCCCTATTTCGGCAGTAAAGCTCACTTACCCCGCTTATTCCATACACCGCGAACAGCTCCAGCCATACCACGTACAACCTCAGCTTCCTTTAATACGGCTTTCTTCTTTTTCTCAACCTTTTTTACCGCTTTTTTTACTGCTTTTTTTGCTTTTGCCATTTGATCCCCCTTTTAGATCAAGTTTACGCCTACTATTATCATTGTTTTCTTCCTTGCCTGATTGCCAAGGACCACCGACATCATTGCTTGTTACCATACCAGCCATAACTAATCCTTTACCACGCCTAGTTTTAGCTGCATGTCAGTTGTTGCAGTAGCTACCCAATTGGCTCCGCTTCTATTAACTGCATGAACCCACAAGCTATCCGTTCCAGATGCTGTTTTTGCTACTAACTGAATATTAGACTTTGTACCCAACTTTGAATCAGCCATATCTACCCAATCACTAGCTGCGAGTTTGACATGCCCTACAAAATTTGTAAACACACTGTCCAAATCACTCATATCCTCGCCTATAGCTTTACCTTCATCTTGAGTAATAGCATCGCTTGTACTTGAAAATAGCAAATCTACTGCAGGACCAGTAACTGTTTTATCTAATAGTGTTACAGACGTTATGACCGTAGTACCTCCGGGTATTGAAGCAACATACGGAAGCTCAATAGATTGTGCTATAACCTTATTATCACCTATGGTTTCTGCGTCTGTGGTGAGAGTTACGGTTATTACATCCGCATCTCTTTTATTCGCTCTTTCCTGAGTCGAATATTTATGTAATTCTGTTTGTGCCATAATTGACTCCAATTAAAGGAGTTAGGGGGAGCCGAAACTCCCCCGCTCCATTACCGATAAAACACTATGCGAACTTAAGAATAGTGTGGGTTTCCGGTAGATTGACTTCCAGACCGGCTTCGGTCAGGACCATATCCTTTCTACCATCAACGTTGTTATTCTGTACGTTAGTGATAACATGCGTGTCACGAGACACACCGTTAGCAGATAACGGACGATAAGCCACGTTCTTAAGGTCCACCATGCATGCATAGTTCTCCCAAGGACCCCGGAACAGAGGTTCCATCACAAAGTTGAGATTGCCATAAACAGTGTTTATAGCAGTCACGTTGTGACCAAAAGAACCTTTTATGTTCTGGATGTCAGCACTAAAACCATTACTTCCACCACTTGTGGTGACAGTATGACCTAATGCAACATTGTTGCCCATGAAAGAGCTAGAGCCAAGTTTGTTCAACCAAGAAATTACTTTCCTAGATGCAAGAACAAGCTTAGTTCCGCTATTGCCTGACTCAGGTGAAAATACGTCTTCCAACGCATCTACAAAGTCGTCATATGACGAACTAGCGTACGTAAAGGTTTTAATCTTTCCGTAAGCTTCCGTATATGGCATTAAACCCCAAGTTCTACGGATCGGACCAGTTGATGTTGAATCATCTGTTCCAATTCCGAAGAGCATAGCGTGCTCCATATCCATTTTGTGCTCCATGAGCTTCTCAGCGTATACACGCTTATACTCATTGGAGACCCCACGATAGCGAGTGGCGAGTGCTGTTCCCGAGAAAAGAGGTACTGCCGTTTTAAAAATCTGGCAATATCCTTCTCTATCGTAGAACTCGTCTTTCCAACCCTCAGGGTCAGTGCCACCTTCTGCGAACGCTGAACCAACCACCTGTAAGTCTGCATCAGCACGAAGAATAATCTTCGAATCGTCAGCTGGTGTAATAGCACCTGCATTTGTACCATCTGGTACATAATACACTGCTTTCCACACCAAATCAATCTCAGCATAAGTTGAGTTTGAAACATCCGGTGCTCCAGTAATCTGGAAGTAAGCTACAGCCGCGGTTTCCGATCCGGCACCAGCATCAGTACCGTTTGCGTCATATTCGCATTCTACGGCAATAATCTGGCTCTCGAGAAGGAACTGCGGGAGCGTAGCTGTTGATACGGTTCTACCGTATTTGTCATACAAACAATCCACTTGGACGTTGCTTGTGGTCGCCACAGCACCGCTGCTAAAAGCTGCGGTAGTTGCTGCTGTTTTGATTTGAGCAGTACGTCTCTGCCATTGATGACGCTGTTCTAAGAACTTAAACACAGGATCATCAGTTGGCTTTTTGCGGACTTTGGACAAATAGGTAAAGAAGGGGGACTGCTGAGGATTAAGCTCTGCGATCCGCTCCCCGAAATTAAACATTCTCCGGGAGTGATCTACTGAACTAGACTGCATCGTACCACCTGCACTAATACTATATTGATTAGCCATGGTACATTCCCCTTACCTTGGTATTAAAAAAGACTAAATAATGTTCAGTCTATTTTG
>CALBXV010000594.1 GCA_937890045.1 uncultured archaeon | reverse complement strand
ATTACAATCATTGAAAACGGCAGATGATATAGTTAGAATAAATATATGGTTAGCTACACCAGAAGGTGAATTATGGGAAGAAAAACAACATATATTACAAAATTTAAATCCACGTGAAGAAACAAGAGATTGGAGTAGAAGTAATTTAATTATTTCCATTCCTCCATTTAGTCATCCCACACGACATTTTGGTGGTGAAACCTATGAAGAAAAGGCAGATTTTGGACCAATATTACATGGTGATCCACCACAAGGAACTTCAATTGGGAGTTTATTTTCAGGCACTAAGTTTGGAAAATGGGTTGGTAAGGTAACAACAAAGATAGGGGATAAAATGGAGGCGGCAGATACTGCCATAGGTGGTGCACTTGCTGGACTAGATTCTCTCTTCGGTGGTATTAATTTTAATGAAAAGGGTGGTAGATTACAATTTTTAACTGATAAAATGATTAAACAGATTCCCGATGATGGTGGTTTTGGGGGATTGATGACTAACATGAGAAGTGCACACTCTCCATTTGGACGACCACCTAAAGTACCAACTCAAACTACCTTTAGTCAAAAAGGTGCCTATGGTGTAGGTGATATACATAAAGGTGGAGCCAACTTTGATTCAACAACCGGAAATCCGTTACAATCTTATAAAAGTGTAGCGTATGGTAAAATCGGACGCCCCGATGGAACGCTTTATGATGGCCCGGCCTCACCTTATTATAGTGATGCAGACCCCGAAGAACCAGATTGGATAGATGTTAGACCTAATTCAATGCCAGATTTAAGTAGTCCAGATGCTTTAACTAAAAACTTTGGATTAAAGATGGCCCAAGGTGGATTTTCAAGACATTTTTCGGCAATTGGACAATTTGATGCAATGACGGATAAGTATAATGTTAAAAAGAAAAACAAAGAAGAAACTGATGCATTAATAGAATCATGGAAACCAAATAGAAAAAAACCAATGGAAGGGTTAGGTGATCCAGGTAGTAAGGCTGTAGTAACCGTAGGGGATACTTCAAAGGGTGATAGGGGTGGAATCAATTTGGGATTGATTAAAAAAACTGATGGTTCTAAAAGCTATACAAGTATGGCAACAGATAAAATTAATATACATCCATATGGAACAGATTTATCAGAAGATGTAAGTGATTTTATAAAATTTAAGTTTAAGGATATAGTAAATAATAAATATATTATATTTAGGGCAATTTTAAGTGGAATAACAGATGCAATTACTCCAGAATGGAGCGGAACACAATATATAGGTCGTCCAGATAAAGTTTATGTTTATAAAGGTGCAGAAAGAAAAGTGAGTTTTAATTTTGAAATATTTCCCAAAACTAAACAAGAATTTCCTGTATTGATGGAAAAATTAAATTATTTAATTGGGTTATGTTATCCAACTTTTACTAAAGGTAATAGAATGGTAGCTCCATTTATAAATTTAACTATTGGTGATATGTTTGTTGGGACACCTGGATTTCTTGATAGTTTGAGTGTGGATGTTGATGATAATTCACCTTGGGAACTTGATGAAGGATTACAGTTTCCACATCATATTACTTGTAATTGTAGTTTTACTTATATTGGAAAATATTTACCATCAACACTTGGAAAACATTATGAGTTACAGTGGTTAGAGGATAAAGGATGGACAACTAAAGGTGAAAACAGATTTATGGGAACTTTTCAACTAGAAGGTGATGGTAAAATTCAAGATACTCATGTACCATATAGAACTGGATTAAATAGTGGTGGTGAAATGGATAAATTAATGAACCCAGAGAAGCCAAATGTCCAGTAGATATACTTATACGAAAATAAAAAAAAATAAATCAGGTAAAAGAGTTTTTAAACCAACTATGTATCCAAAAATTCCAATTAAAGATAGTGATATTTTTATATATCCTAAATTTGGAGATAGGTTAGATAATCTTGCACAGAAGTATTATGGTAATGTTTCTCTTTGGTGGATTATAGCAAAAGCAAATAATTTAGATGCTGCACATATTGGTCTTGAAGTTGATAATCAAATTAGAATTCCAACAGATATCCAACCTATTTTACAGAAATTAAAAGAAATGTCATATTAAAATGATTACTTTATCCCCGATAAATAAAGATATACGAGAAACTCTTGATAAAAAGAGTGCTATGCTTAAGGCTGGAGCGGGCAGGGACATATATAAAGATGATGATGGTAAATGGGGAACACTAAGTATAAATACTCCAATTACTGAAGAAGGACGAATACAAAAGAATTATATGTTTTCAAGAACACCATTCTTGAGAATGGTTTCTACTGTACCTAAAAATGATGATGATGAAGCTATTGTTTTATTAGGGGGTGAATTAAGTAGTTTAGGAAGATTAAGATCAGGGTTTAAAGATAGAGAAGCACCTGTAAATGTAGAAATTAGTAGTGATGAATCATTAGATTATAAAGGGTTATATTCCCAACCAGATGAAACTCTTATAGATGATATTCCTTATAGACCACTTGCAGGAGTAAAAGATATATCAATAGAGTATAAAGGTGGTGGTATGAGATTAGGATCAACAAGATCAGCAGATATAAGTTGGACTTGCTGGGATTATTCAGAATTAGACAGGTTTAGACCACATTTTTTACATCATGGTATTCATGTACTATTAGAATGGGGATGGAGTGCACCTGGGATTGATTTTTCACTTGAAGAACCCTTTTATGATGTATTTGAATCTGATACTTTGAAATTTAATAAAAGTAAGTTAGAGAATATACAAGAAAAATTGATAGATCATACTTTGAAACAAAAAGGCAATTATGATGCAATGATAGGTTTAGTTACAAATTTTAGTTGGTCAGTAAATGAGGATGGTGGTTTTAATTGTACTACTAAACTGATTTCACAGGGTGTTACTTTATTCCAAAAAATGCAAAAACCAAGTAGCGTTTTGAGGTCAGCTACACTACCATTGTTTGCAAAACAAAAGAAAAATCCAAAGAATACTCTTTTTGGTAGTTTATGGACGGCAGATGATTATATAACTGAGTATGGTATAGGTGAAGAAGGAGCGGTAATTACTGTAGAGAATGTTGCACCTTATATATCTATTCAAGAATATATGAGCGATTTTCCTATACAGGTTTGGGATTATTTAAGAGACCTCGACGCAGAAGGGAAATCTCATCTTACAGCACACGGTATGAAAGTATTTCGTGTTTATGCTTTAGATTATGAAGGTAGATTAATGGCCGATACTTTCGGACACCATGTATCAGGAATTCTAGGTGCCGGCCTTGTATTTGCTCAACAAGCAGCAACGGATTATAATGAAACAAAACCAACAAAAGAGACATTGGATGAATTTACAAAGATGACAGATGCTTTTGTGAGTTGGGGTTGGTTTGAAGATAATGTTTTGAGTAGATTTTTTGGTACGGTTCAGGGAAAAGAATTAATAGGTGAATTTAGAAGTATTGAATCAGCAATTGATAATGAAGGTAATCTTTTAAAGATGGATGAAGTAGATGTGAGTGAAGATGGAAGATTTAGAGGTGCAAAAGAAGGTCAGCAAATTTACGAATCAACTAAAATGACAAATAGTAGGTTTTTAATTACAGTAGATACTGCAAAATGGTTAATTCCAAATCCAAATGATCCAGTTTTTCAACATTTAATGATGTATCAAAAACAAGATTTTCATGATAGTAAGATTCAAAATTATCATACGGGATTTGGAGGAACGGATAGAACTGGTATTTTTCATCCTACTGGGAAGGATGGTGCTGTTGATTCAAATGGAGAACCAGATAAAGATAATCAATTTTATAGACTGAAAAGGAATAGATTTGCAAAATATCCAATTATAGATGGAGTAGAAGATACTAATGAGGCAGCTATAAGATCTGGATATATAAGAAATGTATATTTTAATTGTCACTATTTAAAAGAAAAATTTAAGAATTCTGGAGATATAATCCAATCTGTTATGAGTGTATGGGAAGATTTTTCAACTCAATATGGTGGTGTGTATAAATTTAAAATAGAATTTGGAGATGATGGTAAAAAGGCTATGGTTGTAGAGGAAGGCTATACAGGTCAGTCTGTGGGTGATACATTGAGGGATGCAGATAAAAGAAAATCAGTTTATGAATTTCCTGCTTTTAGTAATGATTCATTTGTAAAGTCACAAAATATTTCTGCAAAACTTCCAGATAGAATGAAAAATGCAGCAATGTTTGGTAAAGCATCTAAATCAGATGATCCAGAAGCAGAAGGGAATCTTAGTGTGAATGATGGATATGAAGATTTAGTGTCAAAGACATGGGGTAAGTTTGTTGAACCAATACCTTCAGATACTACAGGAATGAGTGATGATGAGATAAAACAACAACGATATGCTGATATGATGGGTGGAAAAATAGAATTCCCATCAAGAAAGAATCGTTATTTTGGTCAAGTTATGGCAGATCCAAATGAACCCATTTCTATAGGTAAATTTGATGATGAAGGTAAAGGAAAAGCAGTTAAAGGTGATGGTAAAGGTATTCAAATTCAAGATACCATTTTGAATGAAATAATGGCCATTCAGAAGAAAGAATTGTTTGATCAATTAGCTGTGATTACGGGTCTGGAAGCAGATAGTAAAAAATTAGAGGAGACAGTATCTACTGAAGCATTGAACACTCAAGAAGCACAAATGGAAGTATTTAAGAACCTTTCATCATATCGTTCTCAAGATATGACAGAGGAATTTGATGAATCTTGGCATAATTTTTATGATATGGCAAGTTCAAAAGGATTACCAAAATTGAAATCTACTTTTCATTGGACATTACAGTCATTACTTAGAGGAAATTTTGATGGAGTTTTAAAACGAGTTGATTCGCTTATTCCAATAGATTTTGAAATGGACATAGACGGTGTTGGTGGGATATTTCCTGGAAATTCATTTCATAGTTCTTATTTACCAATTCGATATAAAGAAAATAGTCTTTTTCAAGTGGTAGGGGCCAGTCATAAAATAGATAGTGATGGTTGGACTACTACAATAAAAGGTCAAATTAGAGCCAAATCCGACCAAGCCAATGAAGAAATAGTTTATGGAGAAGGAGATGCTCCAGCAAATCCTACATATGATCCAGATGAAATTATGAATGATCCGAATTTATCCGATGATGAAAAACTAGCAAAAATAGCAGAATTACGTGCAAATGGTTTTGTATCAAATAAGTCTACATTTGCAAATAAATCTGCTGCAGAAATTCAGGAACTTGTAAAGGTGGCTAAGCAAGAATATAATGCTGAATTAGTAGCAGACGGAAGTATTAGTGATTTAGGAAAATATGTGGGAACAGTCGCTACGAGCGCAGAAGATGCTAATATGTTGTTTATAGAACAAGGTGGTTTACCAAATCAAAGTTTTGAATTTGATGGAGTAACATATGTAGCAAGAGATCCAAGTATAGAAGGGGGATTTTTTACGATAGGTTCACCACCTAATGTACCATCAGCAGGATTTGGTGGTGGTGAGGGTAATTATTATAGTATTTCAGCAATGGCCCAAGGATTGGGTGTAAACCAGTCTGTTATTACAACAGCATTAACTCAGAAATATCCACAATGGGATGGTAATCCAACATCAGTACAGGCAGGATGGTCAATTCCATAGGGAGAATTTATTATGGCAAATAACTATGAAAGAATTGTGTGGGATGGTGGTATAACAAAAAAGTTCGAATTTTATTATGGTTACGAGTATGCCAGTGGGGAGATAATTCCAGTTAGAGAAAATAGAGCATATAAGATTATATATACTAATGATAAAAAAGAACTTTATTTTGATTTAAAAAATAATCAGATAGTAAGATATAAAAACCCAACTTTATTTGCACAATATAAAAAGGCAAAGAAATCGTTAGAAAGAGAGACATACCTGAAACCACATGAATTTATTGTAACTGATAAAATGAGAGAGAAAGGTTTAGTTCAAAGATATTTTGCAAAATTTATATTTGATGGTACTATAATGGAAATAAGTAAACAATTTAGTAGTATGAAAATACCTTATTATCAAAAGATATTAATAACTTGGAAATTAAATGGAACAAAGGAACAAATATTAGAAAGTAATACAAAAAGTCTTAGGGTTGCAGATGGAGTATTAGAGGGAATGAGATATCATTTAGATCCACTTGAATTTTATGAAGAAGAAATAACTCTCTATGAAGAAATAGAAGAAAAATTAGGTAGATTGCAAACAGGATATTAATTTACATTTTGAGGATTTAATTTGATATATATAAACAAAGGTTATAGTAATGAAAGTCAACGTATTAGACAAAGGTTATATAGAAGTCGTTGATGTTCTTGGTGATGATTTAACACCAGTTAATGCGGCCAGAGTTTCATTTGGTGGTCGTAGTGATAAATTTGAAGCAAAAGACAGACGATTATCTAAGTTCTTAATCAAACATAAACATTTTAGTCCATTCAGACATCAGCATGTGA
>CALBXV010000593.1 GCA_937890045.1 uncultured archaeon | reverse complement strand
TGCTCTTTTACCAATTTCATCAATACTCGGCCATATTTCAACTTTATGTTTTTCCCATTTATTCCAATAATCAATTGCATCTTTACCTTGCCATATAAAAGTTGAAGCATTAGTATTATAGTGTACCTGACAATCAAATCTTTCATATTTTACCAACAAATCTAAAATATACCAGTGCTCTGGCATTAACAAAGGTTCTCCACCAGCAAAATAAATTTTTTCTACTATATTTATATTTTCTTCCACAAAATCTAATTTAGAAATATCATTAATAGTATCTATATTAAATACTTTTTTATTATCCCTTGCCCAAACCCCCTTTAACTCATATTCATATCCGCCCATCTTTTTTGCATCTTCAACCCAATTAGAACTATATCTTGGTCCGCATGTCCTACATTTTAAATTACATAAATTACTAAATCTAAAATCCCAATACTTTAATTCTATTCTATCAACAGAACCATCCGTATATGTCATTGATGGAATGTCTTTTAATGTTTTTTTACCAAAAGATTCTTGATTGACGTATACTCTATTACTTTCACCAGTTACTTTTTCTCTTGAAAAGCACTTAACACATATTTCTGGTTCTTTCCCTTCCATCATTTGAACACGAAGTTTTTTTTGTCTTTCACTATTCCATATTTCTTCAATTGAATCCTCATAAAGATCACCCAGAAAATATTCAAACGTAGATGTTAAACAACATGGTATAACTTTACCATTTGGTTCAAAATTTAGATGATTCCAAGGAATAGCACACAAAGTTCCTAATTTAATATCACCTTTTTTTATTTTCTTTTTCAACTTCTTATATTCTCTTAATTTTCTCTTAAAATTTCAACCACTCTAGGGAAATTATGTGCACATAAACCAGATTGTAGAAAAATTAAACCATCTTTTGCTCTAAACGGAGCATCATCATATATAGAATTCTTAGCAATTTGTAATCTATCTTTAAAAAACTTTTCATGGTTAGAAATAGTAACTTTATTTAAATCCAATATTTCACCTACTTTATCTATAAATACATTTCTAAATTCCCATTGCTTTCTTATATGTTCTTTTCTTATTTTTTTTGGATTATAAAATCCTTTATTAATTTTTTTTATTATTTCATTATATGCCCTTACCACTGCATGACTAGATCCATCACATATTACTGTATTATTTTCATTGTACCACCACTCTCTACCACCAACACTTACAGTAGAAAGTACTGGTAACCCACATAAAAGATATTCTCCAGATACCTTACATCCACCTTCAACCTCTGATAATATAACTCCAATTTTAGACTTATTATAAATGTCTACAACTTCATTTGAGAGTAATCTATGTTCCCATTCACTCCCTGGAATATAATAATCATTTAACATTTCTGATTTTAACTTAGATAAATCCCAAAAATCTTCCTCTACAAAATTATATCCATATATTACAGCCAGTTTACATTTCTCACTAAGTAACTTTGCTAAATAAGGTCTTTTTACAACTTCAGGTCTACCATTTAAAATACAATCATAAACTTTTTTCATTTTTTTGTTTATAATATAAACATCTTCATTTAAAAATGCATTATGAGGACAAAAAATAGCATCAAACCCTATTTCTATAGCTTCTTCTTCCTGAGACATAGTATTTGCCAAAATTATAACATTTTTAGTATTAAAAGAAGGATTTAATTCATATAAAGTTTTTTTCAATGAAACAAAATAATCCCACTTAGCATAAAGAGAAAGACTATTAAAAATATAATGTGAATTTCTTAATAAAGGTATTATACGTTCATGTCTTTCTAATCCTTCCATTGTTATAATCTTAATTGGATATTTTTTTTCGTCTATTTCATCATTACCAATGTATATATCACCAAAAAAGCGTCTAGCTTCAAAATTCATTTTATCTTTTATTTTTCCCATTTAAACCACCGAATATATCCAATGTTTTTTCATAAACTTCTGTTTATCACTTACATTAAATTCTAAATTAGATAATCCATCCATAATTATATTTTCTGGTTTTTCTTTTTTAAATAAAAATAATTTATGATTGTCCTCAATTATTTTTTTATCTTCTTCCTTTAAATGATGTAAAACAATATATTTTCCGTTTCTTCTATATGGTGATATTTTATATATTCCTAAAACTAAATTTTCATTTGTAAACCAAGCACCTTTTGAAAAAATATGATTTTCATTTTCACTTAAATCAAATATTTTATTACTAACTCGTGTTTTAAAATCATAATGACCAACTAAATTTTTTGTAGATTTATAATCATGATTAACCTTCTTTGGATTTATTGGAATACTATTATTATAAACTGAATTTACTTCTTTATCATTTAAATTAGTGTTCCAAAAACATAACTCAGTCATTGCGCCTTTGAAATATGCAGATTTTGCAGCATAATTTGGATGTGCAACTCCAAGATATATTGGAAAATCTTTATGAACATACAAATCCCCAAAATAATTCTTTGGAGAATTTTCAACTTGTTTTCCATTTATAAAAAACTTTAAAATTTTACTTTCTTTATTATGTACCATTGTTAAATGTAATAATACATCAGTATTTTGACTAAAATAATTCTTTCCATAAATATTACTATGAATTAACCATATATTTTTATTTTCCTTTTTATCTTGACTCCACATTTCACAATACAATCTATTATCTCTATCTATAAAAATACCACTATGATAACCTGGACGAGAAACTATACCGTAATGATCTAACTTCTTATTTTGAATATCATTTATCTTCAACCATAACGAAATTGTATAACTTTTTTTAAAGAGTGATTTTATTTGTTCTGTATGTATTTCTGCAAATGATTTTTTACCATCAAAATTAACAAAAGTTAAATCTCTTGTAATCTTAGAAGAATCTCCTGACCATTCAACATCCATTGGTAATTTTTTTTCATAACATCTATTCAATAAATCATCATCTTCATAACCCCACCCAATATATTCATTTGAATATCCATTTACTAACTCAAAATCATATTTGTTAAATAATGTTACTCCACCAAAATATTCATCATAAGGTATACTATAATTATAATTGCTTAATTGAGAAGCAAGATGTGTTGGTTTCATTGGATACGAATAATCTGCTTTCTCAGGCAGCATATCCACATCATGAAAACATACATAATCACATCCATGACTAACTGCAATTTTATATCCTATATTGAGAAGTCTACCTCGATTGAAAAGTTTTAAATCATATTGTTCTATAACGAATATCTGATAATTAATTTTCTTATCAGACATAAATTCAGTAAAATGTTCTATGAACCTTTCAAGATGTTCTTCTCGTTCTCTGTACGGAATTATAACACCAAGTTTATGTTTCATTTTTTACTTTTAAACAATTTACCGACTATTGATGTTGGTTTACCCCTCACATCTTCAACAGAAACATCTATACCATCATTCATCAAATGAGCTTTTAATAATGTTTTTATATCACCCGTCAGAGCCATTATATTATCAATTCTATCTGAATTCTGGTACATTTCCCAAAGTTTCCAATCAATAGATTCCATCTTTTCAAAGAATTCTCCCTGTAGAAATTCATTTAAATCTTTAAGATTAATAT
>CALBXV010000592.1 GCA_937890045.1 uncultured archaeon | reverse complement strand
GATATTTGTTCTAAAAGTATTACTGGTTGTAAAAATAGATTTGGTTTTAATCCTACATCTGGAACGAATAATGGTATAACTGGTCTTAGACTTAAAAAGCCATTAAACTATTCAGTACGGAAAGGATCAGGATATGTAGTTGTTCCAACTTTAACTATAGGAGAATCTTGGGCAGCAAGTACAGCTTATGCAGTAGCACCCGATAGTGCCAATGATGGTTATGGTTTTGTCGCTCATGGTGATAATCATTATAAAGTTACTACCGCAGGAACTAGTAATAGTACTCCACCTACTCATACAACTGGAGCACAAACTGAAGGTGCAGAGTTTACTTATTTAGGAACTAGAGCAACCGCACAAGTTAATGCGATTGATAATGGTTCAATTATAACTGAAAATTTAGAAATGACTGCAGTTGGAGACGGATATACAATTTCTAGAGCTTATTATCCAGTAACAGTTGGAGTAAGTTGGGCAGCAAGTACAGCATATTCATTAAATGATTATATTGCTCATGGTGATAATCATTATAAAGTTACTAGTGCAGGTACTAGTAATAGTACTCCACCTACTCATACAACTGGAGCACAAACTGAAGGTGCAGAGTTTACTTATTTAGGAGCTAGAGCAAAAATTGTAGTAATATTAAAAAGTGAGCAGATTACTACAGCTTTACCTTTCGGGGGCTTTCCAGGCGCTTTAGGATATGCATAATGGATAATAAATTAAAAGAAGAAATACTATTTCATATTAAATCAGAGTACCCTAAAGAGGCGTGCGGTTTAATAGCTGTTGTAGATGGAAAAGAAAAATATTATCCTTGTACTAATTTAGCAGAAAATAAATACGAAGATTTTATGTTAAATCCTAAAGATTATTATAGAGTGTCTAAAGAAGGAGATATATCTTATGTTATACATAGCCATCCAAATGAATCAGCTAGTCCTAGTAAGAGCGATCGGGTAGCTTGTGATATAATGGGAATAAATTGGTGGATAGTATCTTATCCAGAAGTACAATGGCATGAAGTAATTTCCGCAAATAAAAAACCAGGATTCATTGGCAGACAATTCATTTATGGGCTATTAGACTGTTTCACATTAGTTGAAGACTATTATCGAGAAGTATGTAATATAGTACTTAAAGTACCTCAATGGAATAAAGATAATGGATATGAGTGGGATTTTTGGGAAAAAGGAAAAAATTATTATGTAGATAACTATGAAGTAAACGGATTTAAAAGAATAACAGACGGAAGTTTGAAACCCCATGATGCTTTATTAATGAATATAAGATCACCAATATCAAATCATTGTGCAATTTATCTCGGAGATAATAGAATACTACATCATTTAGTATCTCGTTTATCCTGCAGAGATCAATATGGACAACATTATAGGCAATATACAACACACACATTAAGACATGAAAAATACTGTTAGAAGAATTAATTTAGAAGGTGAGCTTGGAGAAAAGTTCGGAAAGGTATGGAACTTAAATGTTTCATCTCCAGCTGAAGCTATTCGTGCTATTGATGTTCAAAGAAAAGGTTTTAGAAAACATTTTTTAGATACGCATAATGCAGGTATGGGATATGATATTATAATTGGAGATCAAGGAATAAAACAGGTAGAAGAAATAGGATTTCCCGCACCAATAAGAGATGACTTCACTTTTATTCCAATTCCAGCAGGTTCAAAACAACAACAAAGTGGTGGTTTTTATTTTGTAGCAGGATTACTTTTATTTGCTGCAAGTGGTGGCTTTAGTGCATTGGGATCAATGGGGGCGGTCGGGGCTGAAGCAGGTTTTGCAGCACAATTTGGAACGGCGGGAATGGGCCTGTTTGGTCAAGGGGGTTCTTATTTCTTTGCAATGGCAGGAGCTGCTTTAATGGCAGGTGGTGTATCTATGATGCTTGCACCTTCAATTACAGAGGACGATACTAATGAGGAACAAAGTTATTTATTTGACGGTCCTGTAAATACAGCAAAACAAGGGGTTCCTGTTCCTGTACTATATGGAAGAATGATAGTAGGTGGTGCTACAGTTAGTGCTAGCGTTAGTTCTAATATACAAGAAGGTAGAGGTGTAAAGGTACCAAGAACAACAGTTAGGACTGGTACACAACCAGCAACTAATCCAGTAACTGGTGTTCCCAACCCTACGCCTGAGCCAGGAAACCCTAGCTGCTTTATTAAAGGTACTATGGTTAAAATGGCTGATGATACTGAAAAAGAAATATCTCTAATTAAATTAAATGATTATACTAAAGGTGGTAGAGTAGAAGCAATAATGCAAGGTTTACCACAAATAATTTATGATTATAAAGGTGTTAAAGTTTCAGGTACTCACTGGGTTAATGAAGAAGGACAATTTATAGAAGTAGAGAATAGTAAGTATGGTATTTTAACTGATCAAATAGAACGTGTTTATACTTTAATTACTTCTGAGCATAGAATATTTATTAATGATATTGAATTTGCTGATTATTTACAAGTTTCTGATAAAGAATGGGCACCTTATTATGAATTAGTAAAAGATAAGTTAAATAAAGAGATACGAGTATGAGTGAAGAAGAAAGAAAGCCAATAATTATAGGAACTAAGAAAGGTGCCGGAGGTACTGCTTATGAAGCACGCGATACTTTATTAGCCAGACATCAAGCTGCTGTAATAGATGTTGTTTCTGAAGGAGAGATTTATGGTTTAGTTAATGGAGTTTCTTCTATATTTTTTAATGAAACAAGATTAAAAAATCTAGGTACAGGACAGAGTAATTTTGCAGGAGCTGATCATATAATAAAATATGGAACTCAGGATCAAAGTATACCAGAAGACTGGTTAGTAAATTTTTCAGGAGCATCTTATACTCAAGATTTTTCTTCAGGAGGTAAATTAGAGCTTGATACACCTCAATATGCAAAAATTGCTTCAGGAAATATGGAAAGATCTGA
The DNA here is from genome assembly GCA_937890045.1 of uncultured archaeon. Next base: position 1,523 of record CALBXV010000592.1, on the reverse strand, counting down.
AACTGATATAGTAAAAATATCTATTTTTACTGATGCAATGTATAAAGTTAAAAAAACAGGAGACGATACAGGAGATACAACAACTTGTAAAGTTAATTTTAATATTGATTTTGTTTATCATAGTACTGATGATGTAGAAGTAATACAACGTTTATTTACAACTTCTTTTAATGGAAAATGTGGATCAAAATTTTCTAAAACTTTTTTGGCAAATGTAGAAGACTATAAACCTTTTGATGATTGGGAAATACGAGTAACTAGAGTAGAGGATGATGATAGTGAGGATAGTACTAATCCTACAGTTTCTACAGATGATTATAAAGTTTTTAATAATATTTATATGGGTGTTTTAGAAGCACAAATTGTAGATAAATTTGAATACCCACATTCAGCATATATTGGAGTACAATTAGATGCAGAAGCTTTTGGTACAAAAATACCTGCTAGGGCATATGATTTAAAAGGATTAAAAATATCAGTTCCAACAAATTATTTACCCTCAGACGAGGCTGCTAAAGCAATAACTTTGAGTGACGAATCAGGTTTTGCAGCAAATGATAGTGTAACTGTGAAATTTACATTAGATGATCTTTCGGCTGCTGAAGGGGGGCTTCTTGGTAGAAGAGCTACAGGTACAATTAATGCAGGTCATGGTTATGATATAGATCAAGAATTAGAAGTTACCATTACTGGAGCTACAGTAGGTGCTGAAGAAGTTAATCCTTATAATGGTTCTCAAACAATAACAATAACATCAGATACAGAATTTACATTTACACTAGCTTCTAATCCCAATACAAATGAACCCTCTGGAACAATTACAGTAACTGTTGCGACTGGAACAGTTCATTCAATAAGTGATTCAGTAATAACAGTAAGAGATATTTCTGGATTTTTTAGTGTTGGTGGTACTATAGATGATGGAGACGGTAATTCCACAACTATTACAGTAGTAAGTGATACTACTATAGCAGCCGTTTATACTAGAAACCCCTCTAACGGTACTATAACAACTTCTATTCAAGACTGGGATGGCAATTTCTGGACTTCATGGACGGATAATCCTGCTTGGATTTATTATGATTTATTAACTAATAAAAGATATGGATTAGGAAACTATATAAATGAAGCTGATATAGATAAATGGGAACTATTTAATATTGCAAAATATTGTGATGAATTAGTACTAGATCCTACAGACTCATCGGGTACTACTTACGAACCTAGATTTAGTTGTAATTTATATTTAACTAAAGCTACAGAAGCTTTTAAAGTATTACAAGATATGGCTAGTGCATTTAGGGGGATGCAATATTATATGGATGGTACGATAGTACCTATTCAAGACAGAGAAAAAGATCCTGTTTATCAATTTACTGATGCAAATGTTGTAAATGGTATGTTTGAATATGAAGGTTCTTCGCAGAAAGCTCGTCATAATATGGTAAAAGTTACATATAATGATCCTGCTAATTTCTATAAACAAACTGTGGAATATGTACAAGATGAAGAATTACTTGCAA
>CALBXV010000591.1 GCA_937890045.1 uncultured archaeon | reverse complement strand
ACTACAATATGGTATAACTGCACTTTTATTTCTATTAATAGGTTTCTCACTAATAACAATATTTGTAATATCTGATACTATAACAGCGTCACCTTTAGGTTTAAATCCAGTTATAATTAAATCAATAGTTCGTCCCATAATATTTATTGTAAGGAAATCATTAAGTGTAACTATACGGCCATGTAAAATTTGTTTTAAATATTCTTGACCACCTATAATTCTTAGGGGTTTTTTAGGAGTTAGTAAAACTGTATTTGCTATTTTAATATCAGTCTTTCTAATTAATACTTTATCATCTATACTAACTTGTGAATTACGCCTTAAATAGCCATCCATTTTAATTATTCCTTTACCATAGTCTTCATTCGAACTTTCTAAAAATAAAGCAAAAGTTTTTCTTTTACCTATAATTTCTATAGCATCACCAGAATTTAATTTGAGATCAGAAGCAATTTTTGGATCAATACGAACTATACCTCTACCAACATCACGAGTATCTGCTTCAGATACTTTAACTATAGGCTCACTCAAGTAAATCACCAAGTCCATATAAATTAATTTTAAAAACATCATTTATATCTGGAGGAATATGAGTTACTGGCCTTTTTAATGATGGGAAATTAACATAACTGAAATCCGACACATAAATAGATGTTACTAACATAAAGTTACTAACATTATGTTATGTATATAAAGTTTAGTATAAATAATAAACCAAATAAAAAAAGAGCGGAATGAGCAGAATGAGTATAATGTAAATAATTAACTTCCAAATTTAGTTTTAATATCAATATTTTTTAAAGAAGTAATCCACAAAGATTTAAAATTTTTAACGAAATTAGACAATATTAAATTATTTTCAATCCATAAAGTAGTAAACTCATTAGCATCTGATTGAACTAAAATTCCTAGATATTTATCATCAATTAACGCAAAAGACATTGGAAAATTTTTCCAATTTCTTATTTCAAGACCACAACTAATTAATTTCAAAAAAGATTCAGTTTGTTCGCTATATAACTTATCTAATTTTTTCAAGATTAATTGGATTTTTATTCCTTTATTTAGTGAATCTTCATATAATTGAAATATGTTAGACGGTGGAAGAAAATCATTTAATACAAGTTTATGATTAATTTGTGAATCAGATACAAGCTTACTCAACATTAACCAAAATCCATTTTCATCAGTAGTAAAATGAACATTAGAATCAAACACAGAATCTTGACTTTTATCATATATATTAATCAGAGATTTTGTTAGATTTTCTACATATACACGTTTTTGACGTATTTCAGAAACACGATCTTTTTGAAATCTGTGAAATATATTTGAAAGAGCTAATTTAGGATGTAAAGCAATGTATTTAACAGGCTGTCCAATTTCTTCTATTATAAGACCTCGAGTTTTTAATTCTTTCAAATGCGAGATAATTTCAGATTTAGAGAAAGTGAAATTATTTTCCAATTTTTTAGCAGTAAGAGATTTATGTTTATTTAATTCAAGATATATTTGAGAAGCATAACTGCTTAATCCAAGTATTTCTTCAATTTGTTTAATTAATTTAGTATTCAAATGTAACTAGAGATATGTAATACATCAACATTATTTAATTTATCAATATTTTAATCATTTTTAGAGAAATTCTTTTTCAGCAGAAGATATAGTTTCATCAACAACTTCAATTATTTTATCAATTTGCGTTGATTCAATAACAAGTGGAGGAGAAATAATAATTAGATCACCCATTAATTCAGGTTCTGCACCTTTACCACCATAAATCTTAACTCCTTTTTCTAGACTTTTATTAGCAATAAATTTTCCAACTTCTTGATTTAGTTTAAATGGTTTTTTACTTCTCTGATCACTAACCAATTCTATTCCAATTAATAAACCTAATCCTCTAACATCACCAACGATATTATGCTGGAATTTTCTAAATTCGTTAATCAACCTATTACCTTTACTAACAGCGTAATTAGGCATATTTTGTTTTACATACATATTTAGAGAAGCTTTACCAGCAGCGCAGCTTACTGGATGACCGCCATAAGTAATACCGTGCATAAATGTAGAGTCAGAATCTTCAAAAATTTCATTTATTTTCTTAGAAGTAGATACAGCAGAAAGTGGAGAGTACCCAGAAGTTAATCCTTTACCCATAGTTATCATATCAGGTTCTACATTCCAATGTTCTGTAGCAAACATTTTACCAGTACGACCAAAACCAGTTATAATTTCATCAAAAATTAATAGAACATCATATTTATCACATATTTCTCTAATGTTTTTCATATAATTAGAAGGTGGAACAATAGCACCGCCAGCCATACCAACAACAGGTTCAACAATAAAAGCAGAGATTGTGTCAAACACTTCATTTTTAATTGTTTTTTCAAGTTCTTGAGCTAATTGCACTCCTAGATCAAGTTCGTCACTATTAGAACGATAAGGATAAGCTGCATTAACTTTAGGAAAATCAAGTAATAACGGTTCAAAAACTTTTGTTCTAGCTAAAAAACTAGTAGCACTAAGAGCACCTAGAGTACCACCATGATAAGAAATTTTTCTAGAAATAACTCTATGTTTTTTTTCATTACCTGAAATACAATGATATTGTCTAGCTAACTTAATTGCAGTTTCATTAGCTTCAGATCCTCCTGTACCAAAAAATATTCGACCCATATTTTTAGGCAATATATTAAGCAAGGATTCAGCTAGTTCAAGCTCAGGGACACTAATAGAATAAGAAGAATAATTATAAGATAATTGATCTAATTGTTTTTTCATAGCATCAATAATTTTATTTTGGCCATAACCAAGATTTACATTAGCGACACCAGCAAGAGCATCAATATATTGTACTCCATTAA
>CALBXV010000590.1 GCA_937890045.1 uncultured archaeon | reverse complement strand
AAGTTAAAAAACTTGGATATTTGAGTTTTGTAGGTGTTGAAGGTGAAGAAGCAGAAGTCGACCTTTTTTGTAATAATGATTCATGTGAGATACCACCATTGACAGGCGATGTTGATGACCAAGAATATGTAAATTAATTTAAAAAAAGTCTTGACTTATATGGTTATTTCTTTGTATATTAACATATAGAAAATGGGGATTTTATAATCTAAATGTATCAAAACATATATTACGATAGAAGAATAAATAAAATGCATATTTGGGACGATAAGTTTGGTCATCAAACTTTTCGTTACAAGAAGTATGCTTATGTTAAAAATAGAACTGGTAGTTATGTTTCTCTTTATGGAGATAAATTAAAAAGAGTAAATAAGTGGGATAAAGAACAACCAGGTATGTTCGAATCAGATGTTAACCCTGAAATTCGAGTTTTAGTTGATAATTATACAGATTCAGATGAAGTTTCAGAAGGACATAAAACTTTAATATTTGATATTGAAGTTGAAGTAACTCAAGGGTTTCCGAATATTAAAAAAGCTGAAAATAAGATAACTTCAATAGCATTTAATGACCCAATTTTAAATACATATTTTTGTTATGTATTAGACCCATCATCAGAATTAGAAACAGATGTTAAAAGAACAAATGGGGATATAATAGTATCTTTTAAAGATGAATATGATTTATTAAATGCATTTTTTAAAAAGTATATGGAAATACAACCAACAATTTTAACAGGTTGGAATGTAGAATTTTTTGATGTTAGTTATTTGTACAATAGAACTTGTCAAATTTTAGGACAGAATATAGCTAATTTATTGTCTCCAATACAACAAGTTTATTGGAGTGATTTTCATAATAGATATAAAATAGCGGGAGTAAATATTTTAGATTATTTAGCGTTGTATAGAAAATATACTTTTAGTGAAAGACCATCTTATAGATTAGATGATATCTGTGAATATGAAGTCGGTGAAAAGAAAGTTGCATATGAAGGTACTTTAGATGATTTATATAAAAATGATTTAGAAAAATTTGTACAATACAATTTACAGGATGTTAAACTAGTTAAGAAACTTGATGATAAATTAGATTTTATTGAAATAGCTAGAGGGTTAGCACATTTAGGTCATATACCATATGAAGACGTATTTATGAGTTCACGATATCTTGAGGGAGCTATCTTAGTATATTTACGAAAAAATAATATTGTCGCTCCAAATAAACATAAAAAAGATGGGAATACAAAATTTGAAAAATTTATGGGGGCTTACGTACAAGAACCACAGAGTGGAAAACATGATTGGGTATATGATTTAGATATTACTTCTATGTATCCATCTTGTATTATGTCTTTAAACATTTCACCTGAAACTAAATTGGGTAAAATTGAAGGTTGGAACTCTGAAGAATTTTTAAAAAAAGATAATAGAAAAACATATTCACTTATTAATAACGGGAATTTAATTAATAGATATACTGAAACAGAATTGAAAAAAATGTTTGAAAATGAATCTATAGGTATAGCCACTAATGGTGTAATATATCGTACTGATAAAGACGGTTTATTACCCGCTTTACTTAGAAAATGGTTTGATGAGAGAGTTGAATATCGTAAATTATCTAAAAAATTTCATGAAGAAGGTGATAAGATAAAATCAGATTATTTTGATAGAAGACAACATTTACAGAAAATTGTTTTGAATAGTTTGTATGGAGTATTAGGATTACCAGTATTTAGATTTTATGATTTAGATAATGCAGAGGCAGTTACTTATACAGGACAAACATTGATTAAATTTACTAGAAAGGCAGTAAACGCTTATTATAATAAAGAACTTAATGATACAGAGGATTATTGTATTTATATAGATACTGATTCAGTATTTTACTCAGCAACACCTTTAATTAAAAAAAGACATCCTGATATAGATATGAGTAGTGATACTCAAATGACTAAAGTTATTTTGAATATAGCAGATGAAGTACAAAGTTATTTAAATAGAGGTTATGATTATTTTGCTAAAAAGTTTTGTAATTTAGATAAACATAGATTTGATATTAAACAAGAAGTTATTGCTAAGAGTGGATTGTTTGTTACAAAGAAAAGATATGGACTTAAAATTATTAATGATAACGGTAAAAAAGTTAATAAAATGTTAGTAAAAGGGTTAGATACTGTTAGGTCTAGTTTTCCTGATGCTATGAGAGTTATGTTAAATAAATTACTTGAAGATATTTTAATGAATGTTCCTAAAAAAGAGTTAGATAAATTTATTATTAATTTTAAAAATAGTATGAAATTAATGGATTTTAATAAAATTGCTATTCCAATAAGTGTAAAAGGTTTACATAAATATAGAAATAAGGAAGGTTCTCTATTTAAATCACATTATTTAAGAACACCAGTACACGTTAAAAGTGCTTTATATTATAATGATTTCCTTAAATATAAAAAGATTTCAAGACAGTATTCCGGAATACATAACGGTGATAAGATTAAATGGGTATATTTAAAACAAAATCCTTTAGGTATAGAAACTATAGCATATAAAGGACATGAAGATCCACTCGAAGTATTAGATTTCATTAGAGAGTATATACATCCAGATAAGATTTATACTAAAGCATTGTATAAAAAAATTATGAGATTATATAAAAGTATGAAGTGGAGTGAACCTACTGATGCGTCTAAGACAATAGAAAGATTTTTTTGATTTTGAGAAAACAAACTTATATATATGTATATATAGTTATAAACAATAGGAGAAGTTATAATGGATAAACAGAAATTAGTACGTTTTATTAGTAAATATTATTTAAATGGGATAGCAGAGTCAGTAATACTAAAAAGTGATTTTGTAAATCAAAAATTAAAAACAAGATTTGTATCCGATGATAAGACTTTGCTAGGGATAGTACAATTAGATAAATGGGATTTTGAAGATGCTCATATAGGTATTTATAATACAGAACGATTATTAAAATTACTATCAGTAATGGATACAGATATTAATTTTTCGATTACTAAATCAGAAGAAAAAGCGTTGTCAATGAAAATAGCAGATAATGTATCTTCAGTAGATTATGTATTAAGTGATCCTTCAATTATAAATGAACCTCCAGGTTTACAGAATATTCCTGATTTTGAATTAAGTATACATATTACTCCTACTGTAATAAATAAATTTATAGGTGGTAAATCTGCTTTACAGGATGCTACAACTTTTACAGTAATAACTGTTAATGATTTGACTAAGTTAGTCATAGGACATTCTGCAACTTTAACTGATAGAGTTACTATACCAGTAAATACTCAAGATTTTCAACATATTAAAGAAGTTTCATTCAACGCAGAATATTTTAGTCAGATATTGTTAGCTAATAAAGAGTGTGAAAGTGCTATTTTATATGTTAGTAGTGCTGGACTATGTAAAATATCTTTTAAGATAGATAATTATTCGTCTACATATTGGTTAGTAGGAACAAGTGAATTAGCATAATGAATAATTCTAATACTTTATGGGTAGAAAAGTATAGACCGTATTCTTTAGATACTTATATTGGTAATGAACATCTCAAAAGTAAAGTAACTATTTATTTACAGAATAATGATTTACCACATTTACTTTTATATGGTAAGGCTGGTACAGGTAAAACTACTTTAGCTAAAATTCTTGTAAAGAATATTGAATGTGATTATCTTTATATTAATGCGTCTGATGAAAATAGTGTAGATACAGTTCGTAATAAAGTTAGACAATTTGCTTCAACTGTTGGTTTCAAAGATTTAAAAATAATAATTTTAGACGAGTGTGATTACATTACACCAAATGCACAAGCCGCACTCCGTAATTTAATGGAAACATTCAGTAAACATTGTAGGTTTATTCTAACTTGTAATTATGTTGAGAGAATAATAGACCCAATTCAAAGTCGCTGTCAATCATTTCAAGTTATTCCACCATCTAAGAGTGAAGTAGCGAAACATTTACATAATATTTTAATAAATGAAAATGTTACAGATACTATGGAAGATATAAAAGTATTAGTAGATAGTGGATATCCAGATATTCGTAGAGTCATTAATTCAGCTCAAAGAAATGTCGTTAATGGTAAACTCAAATTAGATACATCAAGTATTATACAGAATGATTATAAATTAAAATTATTAAAGATTATAGAAACGCAAGATAAAAAAAATGCATTTAAAAATATAAGACAGTTGGTAGCTGATTCACAAATTACAGATTTTGCTGATTTATTTCGGTTGTTATATGATGAAGTAGATGGATATGGAAAAGGTCATGTAGCAGAATGTATTTTAATAATAGCAAAATATGAGTTAAGTGATAGTCGAGTAGTTGATAAAGAAATCAATGCTATGGCTATGATTATAGAATTATTAGGAGTAATAAAATGAGTATGCACCCAATGAAAAAAATGAAGAAACCAAAGGCTCAAGTTCAAGTTGATTTAAGAGATGCAGAAACAATTAAATGTAGTAGTTGTGATAACTACTTATTTATAACTTCATTCATATTAAAAAGATTATCAGCTATAGTATCACCAAACGGACAAGAAGCTTTGATTCCCGTTCAAGTATATAGTTGTGGAAATTGTGGTCAAGTTGCTGAGGGAATGTTAGACGGTAGTGGAGTAGAAGAAGAAACAAAGTCAAATAAATTTCCAAGTTTGGACATATGAGTGAAAAAAGAAAATCAATATTTTCAGGTAAATCTTCTGCAGGAAAAGGAGATTCACCGAGAAAAGGTATTAGTCTAGATGAGTGGGAAAAGAAATACGAAAAAATCTTTAGTAAAAAGAAAAAGTTTATTCGACCACATTCAAGCGATAACAGCGGTTCAAAGTCCTAATTATTGGGAAGAGATATCAGACGAAGATAAAAAGTCTTGGTCTAATTATATGACTCATAGATTTTTGTCTATGAAAATGGAGTGGGTTGAGTTAGTAAATGAATTACAGAAATATAGTTTACAACCAAAAGAATTATACAAATTATACACCAACGTATTACCTAAAGGTAAACAATGGTTAAAATATATTAAGAGGAGAAATCAAATGGAATATCCAAATTGGTTAATTAATATCGTAGCTAATCACGAAGAAGTTAGCAAAAAAGAAGCATATGATATGATTGAAATGTATTATCTTACTGAAGGTGGTATGTTAGAGTTAGGACAATTAGCTCAAAAATGGGGCATTGAACCTAAAAAGATAGAAGAAGCTGGTTTAAACGTTCTAGGTACTGTCGGCGGATATACAGCCGGAAATGTAGAATGAAAGTTATAACAGATTCTAAGACAGTTAGAAAGTATACTAAAGATAATCCTAACCTGTCAATAGTAGAACAAATGGAACTTGAATGGCCAGAGATGACCGACGAGTTCAAGAAGATTCAACGAGAACAATATGAATTGTTCTTACACAAACAACATGATTATGGTCCAGGGAATATTGCAGTGGGAACTCAATTAATAACAGAAGAAGAAGTGAAGTTATCTTTAATTGGACTTTTTTTTAGATTAAATGATAAAATCCAGAGAATAAAAACATTGTTATTAAATAACAGAGACTCTGCTGTAAAAGATGAACCAATAGACGATGCATTTTTAGATATATCTAATTATGGTATTATGGCGACAATTGTTAAACGAGATAAATGGGGAAAATGAAACGAATAAGTTATAGTCAATTTTCACAATGGGGTAGATGTCCGTATATGTGGAAATTAAATTATGTTGATAAGTTAGGTACATATACAGATAGTATTCATACAATGTTTGGTCAGGCAATGCACGAAACATTACAAACATATTTAACTGTAATGTATAACGACACTATAAAAATAGCTGATGCACTTCCGTTAGACGAAATGTTGTTACATAGAATGAAAACACATTATATTGAAATAATGGAAAAGAACGGCGGTGAAGTTTTTTGTGAACAAGAAGATATGGAAGAATTTTATTCACATGGATTAGCTATTTTAGACTGGTTTAAAAAGAAACGAAATATGTATTTCAGTAAAAAGAATTATGAATTAGTTGGCATTGAAGTTCCTATTGAATATGAATTACCGAATAAGATTGAATTTATTGGTTATATGGATGTAGTATTACATGACACGTTCAGAGATAGATATAAAATTATAGATATCAAGACTGCCACAATGGGTTGGAATAAGTATCAGAAAGCTGACAAGAATAAAACAGACCAGTTATTATTATACAAACAATTTTATGGTAAACAACATGATATACCATTAGATAAAATAGATGTAGAATATTTTATAGTTAAGCGAAAATTATATGAAAATGTAGATTTTCCTCAAAGAAGAGTTCAAATATTTCAACCAGCAAATGGAACTCCGAGTATTAATAAAGTTATGAATAACTTAAATCAATTTATAGATGAATCTTTTATTGATGGAGAATATAATTTAGAACATAATTATATTAAACAACCTTCTAAGAAAAATTGTAGGTTTTGTGAGTTTAATCAAACTGAACGTTGTGAAGTAGGAGTTAAATAATGCGGTCTAAAGTAAGTTTAAGATTGAAACTATCAGATTTTATTAATACTGATATAGAAGAAAAAGTTATGAATAGAATAAATGAAGCTCATAATGAATTACATACTTCAGTTTTATTATATTTGTGGTTTGAAGAAGATGATATACGTGGTACAGATTTAAAGAAATTTTTAATGCGTTGGGAAGAAAAGTTATCATTTAAAACAATTGTTAAACAGAGTTATAAACTTAAAGTAAATGAATATGTTTTTTTTGATATAATACCAATCGGTACACCGGATAAAGAAGTATCTAAAAGATTTTCGTATAAGTATATAAATAGCAATAAAGTTTTAGACGGGTTACAAGAATTTTATAACGTAGTTAAGTTTACAACGTCGGAAAAACCAATTAAAAAACAAAAGAGAAATGACTACGAAGATTAGAATTGGTATAGTCGGTAGTAGAGGTTATACTAATAAACAAAAAATAAAAGATTTAGTGTTTGAAATAAAAGAAAAACATGGTGATGAAGTAGAAATAGTTAGTGGAGGACAACAAGATGGTGCCGATGGATATGCTAAAAAGTTTGCATTAGAATTTGATATGGAGTATGTTGAATTCCCACCCGCTCACTATAGATGGAATATGCATTGTAAATTGCCAGCTTCACAATATGATAGACCATATTATGTAACGAATTATTTTAAACGAAACAAACAAATAGCTGAATATAGTGATATAATTATAGCATTTATACCAGAAGGAGTTGAATCAAAGGGTACAATGAATACAGTAGAACATGCTAAAAAACAAAAAAAATTAATTAAAATATTAAATTAATATATATTTATATATACGTATATATAAGAGGGTTTTATGGATACAAAATTAACATCAGTTAAAATACTGAGAGAGTTATATAGAAATTTTAAGGTAAAGACATTAGATGATGAGTTTACTTTACAAAAATTAGTAAATCGTTCAATGGATTTATATATTTTAGATTCAAAGTTTAAAAATAAAATTAAGAATTATGATAGATTAATACCAAGCGGGAGTAGATTATGAAAAAGGTGGATTGGAGAAATGAAAATAGATTTGATAAAATTTATGAAGTTTTAGTTAGAATAGAAGAGCGTTTAAAAGTTATAGAAGAAAGCGTTAAAAAAGAAGAAACTAAAAAACAACTATTAAACGATTAAGAGGTATTATGGATAAAAAGAAAATACTTTTATTGTCAGACGATTTAAGAATGTCTTCTGGTGTGGGTACAATGTCAAAAGAATTTGTATTAGGGTCAATTCAACATTATGATTGGGTTCAGATAGGTGGTGCGATAAAACATCCAGAAGAAGGCAAGGTTGTGAATATGGATGATACAGTAAAAACTGAATCTGGAGTTGAAGATGCTAAATTGACAATATATCCTATAAATGGTTATGGCAATCAAGAACTTTTAAGAAGTATATTGGCAAGAGAAAATCCAGACGCGATTCTACATTACACCGACCCAAGATTTTGGCAATGGTTATATGAAATGGAACACGAGATACGACAGGAGATACCTATTTTTTATTATAATATATGGGATGATTGGCCGGCACCACAATATAATGAGTTCTTTTATGAATCTTGTGATTTGATTATGAATATATCTAAACAGACACTTGCTATTGTAAATGATGTTTGGACAAAAAATCCACCCGAAGATTGGCAAGTTACTTATTTACCTCATGGAGTAAGTACTAAATATTTTTATCCTATTAGTATTTTTGATAAAGAATATGAATCAGTAAAAGATATGAAAAAACAACTTACAGATGATAATGTTGAATTTGTAATGTTTTATAATAATAGAAATATTCGTAGAAAGATGCCAGGAGATGTTGTTCTGGCCTTTAAAACATTTTGTGATATGTTACCGAAAGAAGAAGCTGATAAGTGTGCGTTATTAATGCATACTCAACCGCGAGATGATAACGGTACAGATTTACCTGCAGTTTGTAAAGCCATATGTCCAGAATATAAAGTATATTTTAGTGATAGGAAATTAGAACCAAATCAATTGAATTGGTTATATAATATAGCTGATGTAACAGTTAATATGGCTTCAAATGAGGGATTCGGATTGGGTACTTGTGAATCACTAATGGCCGGAACACCAATTATTGTTAATGTTACAGGTGGAATGCAAGACCAATGTGGATTTAGATTAAAAGATAAACACGTAACAGCTGAAGATTACAATGAAATAAAATCATTTCACGATGATAGGACATGGAAAGACCATCCTGATTTAACTTGGGGTGAATGGGTAAAACCAGTTTGGCCATCTAATCGTTCACTTGTGGGTTCAGTTCCAACACCATATATTTTTGATGATAGATGTAGGTTTGATGATGTGGCACAAGCTATGAAAGATTGGTATGATGAAGGTCCAGAAAAAAGAGAAGAATTTGGTCAAAAAGGGATTGAGTTTGTTATGCGAGATGATGTTATGATGTCAAGTGAAGCAATGAGTCAGAACTTTATAGATCATATGGATAATGCATTTGATAAATGGAAACCAAGAAAACGTTATAGTATTTTTAAAGCGTAGGAGTTATAATGAGTAAACCGTTATGTTTAGTAACAGCACCAGTTGCGACGAGAAGTGGCTATGGAGCTCACAGTAGAGATATATGTAGAGCATTAATTAAATTAGATAAATATGATGTGAAGATTTGGCCAGTTCGTTGGGGAAACACACCAATGAATGCCCTTGTAGAAGGTGACCCTAATGATGATATTATTATTAGTAGATTATTAGAAAATCCAAATTTACCTAAACAACCAGATATACACATTCACATTGTTATTCCTAATGAATTTCAACCAGTAGGTAAATATAATATTGGAATTACTGCTGGTTTAGAGATGACAGCTTGTCCACATAATTGGCTTGAAGGTATGAATAGAATGGATATGAACATTGTTCCGTCAACTTTTGTAAAGGACGTGATGAATGATATTACATTTGATATTCAAGATGAAAAAACTAAACAGAAAACTGGTGAATTAAGAAATCAAAAACCAATTGAAGTTTTGTTTGAGGGAACCGACACTAATATATTTAAAAAGACAAATGAGTTTTCAAAGGAATTTGTAGATGAAATGAAAAAAGTTGATGATACTTTCAATTTTTTATATGTTGGTCATTGGTTACAGGGTGGTTTGGGTAAAGATAGAAAAGATACAGGGATGTTATTAAAAGTATTTCTTGAAACTTTTAAGAATCAAAAGAAAAAACCAGGTTTAATAATGAAAACGGGCGGAGCGGGATTTTCAGTATTAGATAGAGAAGATATATTTAAGAAAATAAATGACATTAAAAAGTCCGTTGATGGTGATTTACCAAATATATATTTTTTACACGGTGATTTTACTGATGAAGAAATGAATGAATTATATAATCATCCTAAAGTGAAAGCTCATGTTACATTTACACACGGAGAAGGTTTTGGTAGACCATTACTTGAAGCTACGATATCTCAAAAACCAGTAATTGCTCCTAATTGGAGTGGACATCTTGATTTTTTATCAAAAGATTTAGCAGTATTGTTAGGAGGCGACTTATTAAAAGTAGAAAAGGGTTCAGTTCCAGATGATTTTATGATAGAGGGTTCAAGTTGGTTTGGAGTTAATTATCAACACGCTTCAGCAGTATTGAAAGACGTATTTAAAAAATATAAAAAATATAATCTTAATGCAAAGAAACTTGGTATATTAAATAAGTCTAAGTTTTCTTTGAATGCTATGACAAAAGAGTTAGGTAAACTATTAGATAAATATGTACCTGAATTTCCAGAAGAAGTAAAGTTAAATTTACCTAAATTAAAAAAGGTAGGGTCAACAGAAGGACCACTTAAAATAAAATTACCAAAGTTAAAGAAGATATAATATGGAAAGAGTAATAATTTGTCCTCAATGTTTTGATACAGATCATTGTTTTGAAGAAGTACAAGAAAAGTATAGTTCTTATTTATGCTTTAGCTGTGGGTTTATGAGTGATTCTAGATATGAAATCGGTAGTTTAGAACTTATAGATAATTTAAAGAAGTCTCCAAAACTAGTACAAGATACTGCATTTGAAGATAAAGAAAGAAATATAACTTGGTTCCCATCAGTAGTTAATATGGGAGATTTAGGAATGATATTTCCAGAAGGTACTCCGAAAGAATATGTTTGGAGATATGCTAAAGTTATTGAAATTCCTGAAGAAGAACAGCACAAGTATGATAATTATGATAGAAGACTGGATGTAGATAATGCAGAAACTTTTAAACAAAATGAATTTATAAAGGCGTGTGAAGCAATGGGTATAACAAAAGAGTTAAAAGAAAGTATATAATGGCTAGAATAGGAACTTCTTGGAATAGAGTAGATGTTGGGGATATTATTACATTTAATTACAAAAGTAAAAGTACAGGTAAAACAAGACTTCAAACTATTTTAGTTTTAAATCCTAAGTATTTTATTACTGATTCAGAAGGTCAAAGAGTATTTCAATTAATTGGTTTGAAATTAGCAGAACAAAGAGTTCGTACAATTAAGGAAGCATCTAAAGTTGTAACAGATATATTTAATAAATTGGGAACACTTGAAGTCATTGATGAAAAAAAAGACATTTATAGAGTACGTATGAAAAAACAAGATCAATTTTGGGGAGGTGCCAAGGATATTGTTTATAGAAGAATCAGATATCTTTTGAAAAAGGAACCAATATACAGAACATATGATTGGGAACAAGCTCGAAAGAGTGGAGTATTTTATGAATCTCTACCATTACCACCGGCGTTAAAAAATCGTATTCTAGGTAGAAGAACAGGTCCATCTGGAGAAAGAGTGTTGTAGAAATAAATGAAAATAAGTTATGCTATTACAGTTTGTGATGAATTAGAAGAGATAAAAAGATTGGTTACATTTTTATTGGAACATAAAGATGTACGAGATGAAATAGTAATCACTTTTGACCACAAGAACGGTTCTAAAGAAGTTAAGGATTTTTTATTTAATCATGATGGAAATTTTAGATTAGCACCATTTAATTTTTTAGGAAACTTTTCAGATTTAAAAAATCATACAAAGTCAATGTGTAAAGGTGATTATATATTTCATTTAGATGCGGATGAATATCCACATGAAATATTAATAGAACAATTACCAACTATCTTAGAAATAAATGATGTAGATTTAATTTGGATACCGAGAGTGAATACAGTTGAAGGACTTACTGATGAATGGGCGAATAGATGGGGATGGAGAGTTACAGAAAATGGTTGGGTAAATTATCCAGATTATCAAAGTAGAGTTTTTAGAAATATAGATGAAATTCATTGGCAAAATAAAGTTCACGAAAGAATAGTTGGTACTAAAACATACGCTCATTTACCACCACAAGAAGAATTATCGTTATATCACCCGAAAACGATAGATAAACAAATACAACAAAATAAATTTTATGAGGGAATAGTATGAGAATGTTAGTTACAGGAGG